>NZ_JASAUS010000112.1:0-27351 GCF_029953005.1 Bradyrhizobium sp. Mp27
AGCACGCCTCAAGCACCTTGCGATCTTTCCTCGAAAGGTGGACTTCTCTTGCTTCGGGTATCATCCCGACCTTGAATCACGACTCACGTTCCAAGAAAAGTGGGTACTAGGATGGAGGGCGAAGCATTGTTGGCGATGGCTCGACTGACGCGAGCGAGCTCCGCGAATTTTGGCGCGAGCGCGCTGGCTTACCTTACGACAATTTAGTAGCTCCACGAAAAGGCAAGGTTGTCGTTGCTCGAGACGGTTGCCCGCTTGCGATACGCTAATTTGTCCCGGACCCAAGAGCCTCAGCCATCATCCTGCATTCGCTTTCAGTTCGGCGGCCGTTATGCCGGCAACCGCGCAGGCTTCGTCGTTGTCGGAGGTGTCGCCGGAGACGCCGACGGCGCCGAGCAGCGTCGTGCCGTCGTGGATTAGCACACCACCCGGCACCGGTACGAGCGCGCCCTTGGCGATCGTATTTACGGCGTCGATGAAATAGGCCTGCTCCTGCGCGCGCTGGTACAAGGCGCGCGAGCCCATGCCCATGGCGAGCGCACCATAGGCCTTGCCGTGGGCGATCTCGGCGCGCATCAGGCTGGTGCCGTCCTGCGCCGCGGCGATCTTGAGCACGCCGCGTGCGTCCAGGATGGTGACAACCAGCGGCTTGAGCTTCAGCTCGGTGGACTTTGCGAAGGCGGCGTCGAGGATCTTGCGGGCGGTGTCGAGCGTGAGGTCAGCCATGGCTGGTTTCCTTTTTTGGTGTGAGAAGTGGAATTTGCTGCGGCGCGGTCGAGGCTCATCGCCAGCACGCGCGCGACGTGAAGCGCTTCGCGCTGGGCGCCGTCGTGGATCTGATGCCGGCAGGAGGTGCCGTCGGCAACGACGAGTGTATTCTGGTCGGCGCGCCGCACGGCGGGCAGCAGCGACAGCTCGGCCATCTCGATCGAGGCACCATAGGTGTCAGCGCCGTAACCGAACGCGCCGGCCATGCCGCAGCAGCTCGATTCGATGGTCTCGACCTTCAGGCCCGGAACGAGGCGCAGCACCTGCTCGACCGGCTTGAAGGCGGCGAAGGATTTTTGGTGGCAGTGGCCGTGCACGATGGCCTTGTCGGCGACGGTGCCGAGGGGCAGTTGCAGCCTTCCGGCCTCCGCTTCGCGCACCAAAAATTCCTCGAAAGTCAGCGCGTGGGCGCCGACGGCCTTGGCATCGTTGTCCTTGCGCAGCGAGGCGAGCTCGTCGCGCAGTGTCAGCAGACAGCTCGGCTCGAGGCCGACGATCGGCACGCCGCGGGCGGCAAAGGGCGCGAACGCAGCCACCAGGCGGTCGAGCTCGGCCCTGGCTTCGTCGACGAGACCGGCTGAGAGGAATGTACGGCCGCAGCAGAGCGGGCGACTGCCACTCGCCGGCCTGGAGAGGTGCACGCGATAACCGCCCGCCGCGAGCACGCGGAGCGCGGCGTCGAGATTTTCGCGCTCGTAGATGCGATTGAAGGTGTCCGTGAACAACACGACTTCGCGGCCGGTCTCCGGCCCGACCGCTTCCGCGGGCGGCACGAACACGTCGCTGCGGAAGGCGGGCAGGGCGCGGCGCGCGCTGATGCCGGCAAAGCGCTCGAACAGCTTTCGCAGCAGCGGGCTGCGGTTGCGCAAATTGGCGAGTGGCGCGAAGCGCGATGCGAGACCGGCATAGCGCGGGAGGTAGCCGACCAGGCGATCGCGCAGGGTCAGGCCATGGGACGCCGCGCGGGCGGCGAGCACCTCGATCTTCATCTTGGCCATATCGACGCCCGTCGGACATTCGTGGCGGCAGGCCTTGCAGGAGACGCAGAGTTTTAGGGTCTCCATCATCTCGTCGGAGGACAACGCGTCGGGACCGAGCTGGCCGGAGATTGCGAGCCGCAAGCTGTTGGCGCGTCCGCGGGTGACGTCCTTCTCGTTGCGCGTGGCGCGGTAGGACGGGCACATCACGCCGCCCTCGAGCTTGCGGCAGGCGCCGTTGTTGTTGCACATCTCGACCGCGCCCTGGAATCCGCTGCCAGCGCCAGGATACGCGGACCAGTCCAGCCTGGTCTTCAGCTCGGTGACGCGATAGTCGGGCCGGAAGCGAAACAGCGAGCGATCGTCCATCCGGGGCGCATCGACGATCTTGCCGGGATTGAGCACGCCTTCGGGATCGAAGCGGCTCTTCACCTCCCTGAAATCGGCGACAAGACGCTCGCCGAACATGGTCTCGTGGAATTCAGAGCGCACCAGGCCATCGCCATGCTCGCCGGAATGCGAGCCCTTGTACTCGCGCACCAGCGCGAAGGCTTCCTCGGCGATGGCCCGCATCGCCTTGACGTCCTTCTCCAGCTTCAGGTTCAGCACGGGCCGTACGTGCAGGCAGCCCTCGGAGGCATGCGCATACATCGTGCCGCTGGTGCCGTGCTTTTCGAAAACCTCGCTCAAGCGCGCGGTGTAGTCGGCCAGATGCGGCAACGGCACGGCGCAATCCTCGACGAACGAGACCGGCTTGCCCTCCTGCTTCATCGACATCATGACGTTGAGGCCGGCGGCGCGGAAATCGGCGATGCCGCTTTGCAGCGCGGGCTCGGTGATCTCCACCACGCCGCCCCATTTGCGTTTGTCGTTGTTCCAGCCGAAGCCGAGATCGCCCATCAGCTCGCCGAGCTGCTTCAGGCGCACCAGATTGTCCGCCTGGTCCTCTTCGGCGAATTCGACCACCAGAACGGCATCCGGATCGTCCTTGATGGCGGCGGAGATGATCGGTCTGAACATCGCGATGTCGCGGCCGAGCGCGAGCATGGTGCGGTCGACCAGCTCGACCGCGATCGGCTTGAGCTTGACCAGGTGCTGGGCGGCGTCCATCGCCTCGTAGAAACTGCCGAAATGACAGATGCCGAGCGCCTTGTTGCGGATCACAGGCCACAGCTTCAGCTCGACCTTGGTGGTGAAGGCGAGGGTGCCTTCGGAGCCGACCAGGAGATGCGCCATGTTGTTGCGCGCATTGCGCGGCGTCAGCGCATCGAGATTGTAGCCGCCGACACGGCGCTGCACCTTGGGAAAGCGCGCGGCGATCTCGTCGGCCTCGCGAGCGCCGAGATCGAGCATGTCGCGGAACAGGGCTCGCGCGCTGTCGTTCAAATCGAGATCTGAGAGATCGCGCGACACCTCGCCGTAGCGGCCCAGCGTGCCGTCGGCGAGCGCCGCCTCCATCGACAGCGTGTTGTCGCGCATGGTGCCGTAGCGCAGGCTACGGCCGCCACAGGAATTGTTGCCGGCCATGCCGCCGATGGTGGCGCGCGAGGCCGTGGAGACGTCGACCGGAAACCACAGGCCGTGCTTCTTGAGCTGGCGGTTGAGGTCGTCGAGCACGATGCCGGGCTCGACCACACAGGTGCGGCCCGCGACGTCGAGCGAAAGGATGTGGTTCAGGTACTTCGAGAGATCGACCACGAGCCCGTCATTGACGGTCTGGCCGCATTGCGAGGTGCCGCCGCCGCGCGGGGTGACCTTCAGGCCCTCGTCACGCGCGATCGCCAGCGCCCGCAAGGCCTCGTCCATGGTCCTGGGCACGACCACGCCGGCCGGCATGATCTGATAGAACGAGGCGTCGGTGGCGTAGCGGCCGCGGCTGAAGCCGTCGAACAGGACGTCGCCGGTCATTTCCGCGCGCAGGCGCCGTTCGAGCGAGGAGGCGTTTGTCATCCCTGGTCCCGGATTGACCCAGCGAGGCACAGCCTTGCTGACTTATTCATTATTTCTCACGATCGATTATATTATGAATTCAAAATGAGCAAGTCGGCCGCCCCTCAGGGTGAGGCCGGCGCGTCCTCTTGGGGTTCGGTCAGGTGCTCGATCGCGGCCGCCCGCTTGTTGCGCAGGTGCTGGAACAGGATGTCGCTGAGCTCGCTGGCGGCGCGGCGGCGCAGCGCGTCGAGGATGGCCTCGTGCTCGCGCATCGCTTCCGCCCAGCGCTGCCGCTTGCGGGCGAAATTGGCGGAGTAGCGGACCCGGCGGATGCGGCCTGCGAAGTTGGCGTAGGCGCTCTTCAGCGTCTCGTTGCGCGCGGCCGCGACGATGCTTTCGTGGATGCGCTGGTTGGTCTGGAAATAGCCGTGCATGTCGCGGTGCAGATAGTGGCCATACATCTCGTAATGCAGCTGCTCGATCGCGGTGATTTCCTCATCCGTAATGGCCTCGCAGGCGAGGCGCCCCGCAAGGCTCTCCAGCCCCGCCATGACGTCAAACAGCTCCTCGAGGTCGCGCTGGCTGAGCTGGCGGACGCGCGCGCCGCGGTTGGGCAGAAGCTCGATCAGGCCCTCGGAAGCGAGCACTTTCAGGGCCTCGCGCAGCGGCGTGCGGGAGATCCCGAGCATCGCGCAGAGCTGCCGCTCGGGAACGCGCGCGCCGTCGGGGATGTTGCCCTCGACCACGTAGTCGCGCAGCCGCAGCAGGATCTCGCCGTGAAGCGAGGCCTCCTGGCGGTCGCCGCCATTTGCGGCGGGTGGGGCGATCGGAACCCCGGTGTCGGGAATCGTGGATTTCATTTGCAGCACAATAGTTTGCCTGTTTGATCGCGTCGATGTTCACAATCGAATACCAAAATTCGATTGAAGTGACAAAAAATGAATGCAAAATAACCTCCAAAGCCGGCCAGAGTCCGCCGACAGGGAGGTTTTCATGCACCAAGGACGCCATTTCCTTCAGATTCCGGGCCCGAGCCCGGTCCCCGAGCGCGTCCTGCGCGCCATGGACATGCCGGTCATCGACCACCGGAGCGCTGAGTTCGGCGAGCTCGGCCGCGCCGTGCTCGAAGGCAGCCAGAAGATTTTCCAGACCGCAGGCCCGGTCGTGATCTTCCCCTCGTCGGGGACGGGCGCCTGGGAGGCCGCGATCGTCAACACGATGTCGCCTGGTGACAGGGTGTTGATGGTCGAGACCGGCCATTTCGCCACCCTGTGGCGGCAGATGGCGGGGCGGTTCGGCATCGAGGTCGACTTCGTGCCCGGCGACTGGCGCCGCGGCGCCGATCCGGCCGTGATCGAGGTGAAGCTCGCCGAGGACAAGGCGCGCGCGATCAAGGCCGTCATGGTCGTGCACAACGAGACCTCGACCGGCGCGACCAGCCGCATCGCCGAGATCCGCGCCGCGATCGACCGCACCGCGCATCCGGCGCTGCTGATGGTGGACACCATCTCCTCGCTCGGCTCGGTCGACTACCGCCACGACGAGTGGAAGGTCGATGTCAGCGTGAGCTGCTCGCAGAAGGGTTTCATGCTGCCGCCCGGTCTCGGCTTCAACGCGATCTCGGAGAAGGCCCGCGCTGCTGCGAAGACCAACAAGATGCCGCGCTCCTATTTCGACTGGGAGGAAATGCTCAAGCCCAACGCAAACGGCTTCTTCCCCTACACGCCGGCGACCAATCTGCTCTACGGCCTGCGCGTGGCCATCGCGATGCTGCTCGAGGAGGGGCTCGACAACGTGTTCGCGCGCCATCAGCGGCTGGCTGCCGCGACGCGTGCCGCGGTCAGTCACTGGGGCCTCGAGATCCTCTGCCAGGAGCCCTCAGAGTTCTCGCCGGTGCTCACCGCGGTATTGATGCCGCCGGGCCACGACGCCGATCAGTTCCGCAAGATCGTGCTCGACAATTACAACATGTCGCTCGGCTCGGGCCTGTCCAAGGTCGCCGGAAAAGTCTTCCGCATCGGCCATCTCGGCGAGTGCAACGCACTGACGCTGCTCGGCGCGCTCACCGGCGTGGAGATGGGCCTGTCGGTTGCGGGCGTGCCGCACCGCTCCGGCGGCGTCGACGCTGCGATGAAGCTTCTGGAGCAGCGCCCGCAGGGCAATACCTCGCCGCATCTGAAAGTGGTCGGCACTTAAGCCGCGCGGTGCAGGCTCTATCTCAACTGGCTGCCGCTGTTCTTCAAGAACAACTACAATCTCGACATCGAGAACTCGGCGCTGTTCGCCTCCGGCTTCTTCTGCGCCGAGCTGGTGATCGGCCCGATGTGGTCGATCCCGATGGATATCGCCCCGAAATATTCCGGCACCGCCTCGGGACTCATGAACACCGGCTCGGTCTTCGCCGCCATCGTGTCGCCGCTCGTTGCCGGCTTCGTGATCGACGCGACCGGCAACTGGTACCTGCCGTTCCTGATGTCGATGGGGCTGCTGCTGCTCGGTGGCTTCTCCGCCTTCCTGATGCATCCGGAGCGCCCGTTCACGGGGTTCACGGGGGCGCCTGCCTTCCCGAAAGGTGGTGGCCCGGAGTAGGGGAAGCGCGGCCGGGCGGGGGGCCGCCGGTTATGCATGGGTGGCGCCTTTAGGAGAGGGGACAAGCCGGTCAAATGGTGCTATTCGGCGGCCATCAAAACCAAGGCTAGACCGGGAAGGACGCCGATGACCGTGCACACTGGAAGGCATTTCCTACAGATTCCAGGACCGACCAACGTGCCCGACCGGGTGCTGCGGGCGATGGATATGCCGACGCTCGACCATCGCGGTCCGGAGTTCGCCGAGCTCGGTTTTGCGGTCCTCGCCTCGATGCAGCGGGTGTTCCGCACCCAGCAGCCCGTGATCATCTTCCCCTCGTCCGGCACCGGTGCCTGGGAAGCGGCGATGGTCAACGTGTTCGCGCCCGGCGACAAGGTTTTGATGTGCGAGACCGGCCAGTTCGCCGTGCTGTGGCGCGGCATCGCCGACAAGTTCAAGCTCGACGTCGACTTCATCCCGAGCGACTGGCGCCATGGCGCCGACCTCGCCGAGATCGAGAAGCACCTTAGCGCCGACAAGCAGCACACGATCAAGGCGGTCTGCGTCGTGCACAACGAGACCTCGACCGGCTGCGTGACGCCGCCGCTCGACGTGCGCAGGCTGCTCGACCGCGTCAAGCATCCGGCGCTGCTGATGGTCGACACCATCTCCGGCCTCGGCTCGATGGAATACGAGCACGATGCCTGGGGCATCGACGTCTCGGTCGCCGGCTCGCAGAAGGGCCTGATGCTGCCTCCGGGCCTCGGCTTCAACGCCGTCTCGGAGAAGGCGCTCGCGGTCGCCAAGGCCAACCCTGGCATGCGCTCCTACTGGGATTGGCAGGAGGTCATCTCCTTCAACAAGCTCGGCACCTTCCCCTACACGCCCGCGACCAATCTGCTCTACGGCCTGCGTGAAGCAGTCAAGATGCTGGAAGAGGAGGGGCTGGAGAATGTCTGGACCCGCCACAAGCGCCACAGCGCCGCGACGCGCGCCGCGGTCAAGGTCTGGGGCCTGGAGACGCAATGCGCCGATCCCGCCGCTCACTCGCCGGCGCTGACCGGCGTGCGCGTGCCCGATGGGCACGACGCCGACGCCTTCCGCAAGGTGGTACTCGAAAATTTCGACATGTCGCTCGGCACGGGCCTGAACAAGGTCAAGGGCAAGGTGTTCCGCATCGGCCATATCGGCCATTTCAACGACCTGATGCTGATGGGCACGCTCGCCGGCGTCGAGATGGGCCTGGATCTTGCAAAGATTCCGCACCGGAGCGGCGGCGTATTGGCGGCCATGGACGTCCTGAAGGGACGCGACGCGGTGCCGATGGCCAAGGCTCAGGTGGCTTGAACTGGTTTTTGAAAAGTGAAGTGAGCGCGCGATGAACCTACCTGCGACTGCTAACGAAGACCTGCTCTACTCCGTCACGGACGGCATCGCGCGGATCACGTTCAACCGCCCCCAGGCGCGCAACGCACTGACCTTCGCCATGTATGAGCGCATGGCGGAGATTTGCCAGGAGATCAACGCCGATCGCTCGATCAAGGCGCTGATCCTGACCGGCGCCGGCGACAAGGCGTTCGCCTCCGGCACGGACATTTCTCAGTTCCGTGCGTTCAAGACCGCGCAGGACGCGCTCGACTACGAGGCCCGCATCGACCGCGTGCTCGGCACGCTCGAGCAGTGCCGTGTGCCCGTGATCGCGGCGATCGCGGGCGCCTGCACCGGCGGCGGCGCCGGCATCGCGGCCTGCTGCGACCTCCGCATCGGTACCGAAACCACGCGCATCGGCTTTCCGATTGCACGCACGCTCGGCAACTGCCTGTCGATGTCGAACATCAGCCGCGTCGTCTCGCTGGTGGGACCTGCCCGCACCAAGGATCTGATCTTCAAGGCGCGGCTCGTCGAGGCGCAGGAAGCGCTGTCGCTCGGCCTGCTCAACGAGGTCGTGCCCGATGTCGAGACGCTGCAGCGCCGCGCCGATGAGACCGCCAAGCTCGTCGCAAGCCATGCGCCGCTCACGCTGGAAGCGACCAAGGAGGCGGTGCGCCGCATCCGCCGCACGCTGTCGCGCGAAGAGGGCGAGGACCTGATCCTCAAGGCCTATATGAGCGAAGATTTCCGCGAGGGTATGGACGCCTTCCTCAACAAGCGTACACCGAACTGGAAGGGCAAGTAGCGCGCAACACTAGGTCTCCGCGTCTCAATCATCCACTGGTGACCGCGAGACCGCCGAGGCACCGCCCTTGCAAGCCGCGAGGTCAACCCGGCCAGAAATACCCCCAGCGCAAAAGCAATTGTTCGCTCAGCCAGCCGATCCAAATCGCTGGCGCCATAAAAAGTCCGAATGGCAAGAATGCCATACTTCGCAGCGACTGCCGTCGCACGACAGCATTGGCGGTGTACGCGGCAATCGCTGAAAGTGCAGCCAATTCGATCACCGCAGCCGCCGTTGGGAGTTCGAGCCACGCACCGGCAACCGCGGCAAGCTTGACGTCCCCAAGTCCCAATCCGTCCCGGCCGCGCCAGTAACGGTAGAACAACAAGAGAAAAAACAACGGCAGACTTACCGCCGAGGCGCGAAAGACCGGACACAATATCGATGTTGCACTGGCATTGGGTGAGATTAATCCGCGTAACAAGGCAATTCCGAAAGCCACGGCGGTCAGCTCGTTTGGAATGAGGTAGTGGCGGGCGTCGTTGCAGGCGATGCCGAGCATTAAGGCGGCGAGGTATGCACCTAACAGCCCATCCGCGCCCGGCGCGATCATGAGGCTCGTGACAACGAGCACGAATACGACAACAGCAAATGCCAAAGTGCTTTGAATTACTTCTGGTTTTCGACCAGCGGAATTCCGATTGAAATAGACCATAGGCTCTCGGCATCTGCGAAACGAGGAAACGCGCCCGTTCTTCAATGAAGCGACTGGAGACCAGTGATCATATCGGTTGCGTCTGGTGTGTTGGCCGATGCGCCCGATGATCTCGCGGGCTTTGTGGCACAAAGCTGTGACAAATTATCTCTCACCGCCAGACAGTAGGGAATTCCCGAACGATCGTAGGCGGCAAACCGAACTGCAGCCTTGATTTGGTGACTCGCCTTCTATTCCAGTTCCGAGATTTCAGCGGTCGAGCTTGCAATCGATCTCATTCCAAAGTCATAAGCGGAGCGGTGCCGGGCCGGCTTGAACTGGCCGGCATTCGCCCGCACAATGCAATTCGCATTGCTTCGCGAATTGCCAATCCGAACAAGAACATAGGCGAAAAACTGGGGAGACGCACGTGGGACATGGAATGAAGGCCGCGGTCGTGCTGGCCGCCGCGCTTTGTGGCGCGCCGGCTTTTGCCGGCTGGGAGCCGACCAAGCCCGTCGAGATCGTGGTGGCCGCCGGCGCGGGCGGCGCCTCCGACCAGATGGCGCGGATGATGCAGGCCGCCATTCAGAAGAACAATCTGATGAAGCAGCCGATCGTCGTCTCGCTCAAGGGTGGCGCCTCGGGAGCGGAAGCGCTGATGTACATGAAATCCAGCGAAGGTGACCCGAACAAGGTGCTGATCGCCTATTCGCTGATCTACATGCTGCCGCTGTCGGCGAAGATTCCGTTCAACTGGCGCGAGCTGACGCCGGTCTCGGTGATCGCGCTCGACCAGTTCGTGCTGTGGGACAACAGCGCAGGTCCGAAGACGGTGAAGGAATTCGTCGCGGCCGCGAAGGCGGCGAGTTCGCCGTTCAAGATGGGCGGCACCGGCTCCAAGCGCGAGGATCACGTGCTGACCGTCTTCCTCGAGCAGAAGACCGGCGCGAAATTCTCCTATCTGCCCTACAAGTCCGGCGGCGAGGCCGCGACCCAGCTCGTCGGCAACCACACCGAATCCAACGTCAACAACCCGAGCGAAAATCTCGAAGTCTGGCGTGCCGGCCAGGTGCGCCCGCTCTGCGTGTTCGACAAGGAGCGCATCTCCTACACCAGCAAGGTGACGGACACGCAATCCTGGGCCGACATCCCGACCTGCAAGGAGGAGGGCGTCGACGTCCAGTATCTGATGCTGCGCGCGATGTTCCTGCCCGGCAAGGTCACGCCGGAGCAGCAGGCGTTCTATGTCGATCTGTTCCACAAGGTGACGCAGACCGCGGAATACAAGGACTACATGGAAAAGCAGGCGCTGAAGCCGATCTTCCTCACCGGCAAGGACATGGTGCAATTTCTCGAGGAGGACGACGCCACCAACAAGTCGCTGATGACGGAAGCCGGATTCGTCGCGAAGTAGCCGTCTCTCTTCTCCCTCTCCCCGTTCTTACGGGGGCGCGACGAGCTTCGCTTGCGCTGGGAGCGTCGGGGTGAGGGGCTTTCTCCGCGAGTCCAATTCTCACCGTCGCCGCGGAGGCTCCCCTTCACCCCGACCCTCTCGCCGCAAGCGGGGAGAGGGGAAATTGAGCGCACTCCATCCCTGACAGGTCATGTCCCAAACCGATCTTGAAATCGTCGTCGACGATCCGACCGCGCCTGAAGACGACTCACCCTCCGTCGTCTCCTCCGGCACGATCGAGATACTCGTCTGCCTGCTGTTGCTCGCGTTGGCCGCAACGCTTGGCTATGACAATTGGCGCACCGGCGCCTCCTGGGATTCGACCGGGCCGGAGCCCGGCTATTTCCCGTTCTATCTCTCCGTCATCCTCGGTGGCGGCAGCCTCTATGGCCTGATTGCGGCCTTCGTGGCGCACCGCGCGGTATCCGAAAGCTTCGTCACGCTAGCGCAAGCGCGCCGTGTGATGGCGGTGTTCGTGCCGACGCTGCTGTTCTGTCTGGTGATGCAGTTCCTCGGCCTCTACGTCGCGAGCTTCCTCCTGATCGCGGGCTTCATGCGGCTCGTCGGCAAGATCGCACTGTGGAAGTCGCTGCTCACTGCCTTCCTGTTCACGGCGATCATGTTCGTCACCTTCGACATCGCCTTCGACGTCATCATGCCGAAAGGGCCGCTCGAAGCGGCCTTCGGCCACTAGGCGCTCACGATGGAAGCTCTCGGTCTCTTGCTTCACGGCTTCGCCGTCCTGCTGACGTGGAAGACGCTCGTGCTGATGATGGTCGGGCTGGTGCTCGGCATCTTCGTCGGCGTGCTGCCCGGGCTCGGCGGCCCCAACGGCGTTGCGATCCTGCTGCCGCTCACCTTCACGATGGATCCGACCTCGGCGATCGTGATGCTGTCCTGCATCTACTGGGGCGCGCTGTTCGGCGGCGCCATCACCTCGATCCTGTTCAACATCCCCGGCGAGGCATGGTCTGTCGCGACCACGTTCGACGGCTATCCGATGGCGCAGCAGGGCAGGGCGGCGGAGGCGCTGACCGCGGCGTTCACGTCCTCCTTCATCGGCTCGCTGGTCGCGGTGCTGCTGATCACCTTCCTCGCGCCGATGATCTCGTCCTTTGCGTTGAAGTTCGGTCCGCCCGAGTTCTTCGCTGTTTATCTGCTGACCTTCTGCTCCTTCGTCGGATTGGGGCGCGAGGCCAAGCACAAGACGGTCATCTCGATGTCGCTGGGGCTTCTGCTCGCCGGCGTCGGCATGGACACGGTGTCGGGCAATCTGCGCATGACCTTCGGCTCGTCAGAGCTCTTGCGCGGCATCAACTTCCTCGTTGCCGTCATCGGCCTGTTCGGCATCAGCGAGATCCTGCTGACGATGGAGGAGCGGCTGGCGCTGCGTGGACACGCGGCAAGCATTTCGCTCCGCGTCGTGCTGAGCGTCTGGAAGGACCTGCCGAAATACTGGGTGACGCTGCTGCGTTCCTCCTTCATCGGCTGCTGGCTCGGCATCACCCCGGGCGGCGCGATCGCGGCCTCCTTCATGGGTTACAACCTCGCAAAACGCTTCGCCAAGGATCCCGAGAGCTTTGGCAAGGGCCGCATCGAGGGCGTGTTCGCACCGGAGACGGCGGCGCATGCCTCCGGCACCTCGGCGCTGCTGCCGATGCTGGCGCTCGGCATTCCCGGTTCCGGCACGGCCGCGATCCTGCTCGGCGGGTTGATGGTGTGGGGACTCAATCCGGGTCCGCTGCTGTTCGTGGAGCACAAGGACTTCGTCTGGGGCCTGATCGCCTCGATGTATCTCGGCAATGTCGTCGGCCTCGTGCTGGTGCTGACGACGGTGCCGATCTTCGCCTCGATCCTGCGGGTGCCGTTCGCCGCGGTGGCGCCGATGATCGTGGTGTCCTGCGCGATCGGCGCCTATGCGATCCAGAACGCGATGTTCGACATCTGGCTAATGCTGGGCTTCGGCGTCGTCGGCTACGTCTTCAAGAAGATCGGCATCCCGCTCGCGCCGTTCACCCTGGCGCTCGTCCTCGGCAACCGCGCCGAGGATGCCTTCCGCCTGTCGATGATCGGGTCCGGCGGCAACCTCAAGGTGTTCTGGTCGAACGGTCTGGTCGGCTCGATCACGACGCTCGCGATCTTGCTGCTGTTCTGGCCAGTGATCGATGGTTTGCTGAGCCGCGTCGGAGGAACGCAGCAGCCAAAGTCCTCGTCCCACTAGCTAGAGCGAGAGAAGGCCGGCTAGTGCCACATCCCAAACGCTTAGCCTGGGGCCGTATCTAAGCGTCACCATCTCGCGCTGATCTCATCGGTTCTTCACAGTCGACCATTCTCTGACGAGGGAGGCGAACGTCGATCTACTCGAAGTATTAAGTTGGTTTGTATTGAGGCCGCCACGACCGTTCAACGATATCACTGCATTCAGGTGCAGGGTCCAAGATTTCGTCTAATATCGCTGCAAGATTGGGCTTTCCAATATGAGTGCGCGTGAAAGGCTTTGCGGTGCCAAGCTTTGAGCGGGCTTCGAGCAACGTATAAATCGGCAAGTACTGGGTGTACCATTGGGCGAACACCTCGCCGCAACCGGGACATTGGAATTGTCCGGCTTCCGCTAAGGGAACGAACCGCATTGAACGTTCGTAAACAGACCCGCATGTTGGGCAGGACATTCGGTCATGAATCTTAGGGGCCATCCGAAGAGCTCACCATGAACGCTATTTGGCTCATCTGAGGCGGGGCTCTTTCCGCGGTGTCGATTTGGCTACTTCCAAGCCAATAGCTATATCCGAGAACTTGTCTATATTAAGGGAATCGGCAGAAGGAAACCTCAACCTTTGCCTGACCGAGCCCGTGCCAAACGTCTTACTCTGATGAATGGTTCTCAAATGGCCAAGAAAGTAAGGAGGCCGAGGCGGATCACAGAGGCGGTTTTGGTCAGCCTTGTTGTCTCGTCGTGCGTGAGCTCCGATCAGGCTTCCTCGGTGGCGACCGTTAAAACCGGTGCACCCTGGGCTCGAGACCTCAATGAGCCACCGCCTAGCCGAGCGCCGGTCATGAGCCCTGCGCAGGCGTCAGCTGATCTACGGGCCGCACGGGAGAAAGCATTGCGCTAACGCTTGCGGAACTCCCACTGCTTCTTCGTTATCCACGCTCTCCTGGTCGTTTTGTAGTTCACACGACCTTGGGCGCCTTTAGACCTGCGATTTCCTCCTGATCGAACCCGAACTCCTTCAGCACCTCATCAGTCTGCTCCCCAAACTCCGGCGGCCGCGCCGCCATCTTGCTCGGCGTGCGCGACAGCGTGACGGGTTGGCCGACCAGTCGAATGTGGCGGTCCTCGTCGTTCGGCACGTCCTGAGCGCAGGTCTTTGCGTGGGGTAATGGCTGAGAGAGGTCGGAGAATTCTCGCCAAACGGATGATCTTGCACGCAGATCTCGCAGCTCTTCTAGGCAGCGTCGGGAGTCTTCTCAGCCATGGCATTCATCTGGAGCCGGGGTTCAGATTGCCGTCCGGCCCGCGCGCTGCTGCTATTGGAGCGACGTGATCACGCACCGCCAGAAATCCTGCTTAACCCCAACTTCGCCCTCGAAATCGGTGTTGCCGATGATGTCTCAGAAGTGGATGATTGGGCCGTGAGGATGCAATTCATCTGCGACGTCTTAGAGAAAGGCATCCTGACAAAATCGAACGCCGCAAAAAGCAGATGAAAAAAGGGAGTAAGGCTGTTCTGCAGCGATGGCCGTGCAGCTGACACATCCGCGAGGCCAACGCGCTTTAATTCGTTAATGGCGCTTACGGTCCAGAATGGGGCGCCTTGCGTATACGAGCAATTCAAAACATGAAGGCCCGCGGATTCACAGTGACGAATGAAGCTAGATTTGGTGAAGAGAACAAAATGTCGAGGCGTGTGATATCCTCCCCAGGAACGATATCTAAAAATACGAGCGTCTAGCGAGTCGTAGTTGGGCGTTTTAATCCAAATGAGACCACCAGGAGAAAGTAGGCTCTTTGCCTTTTTCAGTATCTGGATCGGATCTGGAACGTGCTCGATCAGGTTTAGCATCAAGATCAAGTCAAACGTTTTTTCAGTCTCGAAGCCTTCAATAGGCGTGAGGTCAAAGTTGTGACCTTTGGCGCGGGCGACATCGGCCGCTCCAGCATCAATGTCTACGATCGTTGTATCAGCAATTCTGGAATCGGCTCTCTTCAGCCCGTCGAGGAGCCAACCGATTCCGCCTCCAACGTCTAATGCAGACAGGCGTTCTCCATTGAGTTGTTTGGTGATTGCTTGGAAAGCCCTGTCGTCAAGACGCTTCTTGAAGTGTAGTGCCAAGGTATCGGCTGCATTGGCGTGAAACGAATAATAGTTGGATGGATAGATTTCATTCAGCCGATCCGACAGCATCGGGTAAATGAACAGAATATCGCAGCTGTCACAGCGGTAGAAATCGAAGAGCCTGCCGGATGTAAAATACTCAACGTCGTTGGCTTTCGCGAAATGACGCACAGAACCATCGGCACAAATCGGGCACGTTATTTTGGTCATGTGAACCTGAAGAGACTGAGGAACGTTTTCAAATATGTGGAGCGACGCTGCTCGATAACCGATGCTAACTCCGTCTTGAGGAGATATGCCTCCATTTCATGCAAGTTGGTATAGGAAACCTGCGGCTCCCAGTGGTGCAGTAGGTGGCGATTGAATCCCGCGGCTCCGAATACCGAAGCGAATATGCCGGGTCCAAACACCCTCGTATAGGCGCCATGATCATGCTCATTGTAATCGACACATGGATCCGCAGAGGGGTCTCTATGTTCCAGCAACTGGCGAAGAGCGCCGAAGAGGGGGAAAAACATCACGGTCCCCAGGACCCACGCGGCGCAAAAAAGTAGCTCGTGAGAAAAGAAGGAAATCGTGACGATTGCAATGTGCGCAAGGAGACCCATGGGCCTGACCCATGTGCCTCGATCGACCCTCTTGGCTTTAGCTTCGAGTTCGGTGCGCGACCGCAGCACTTCCATCACTCGGACGCCAAACAGAGCCTTGATCAGAAATGCCAGATTAAGCGAGGAGAAATAAGTCGATTCGCTGTCGTCGATTTTGCCGAGCGCGCGATGATGCTGAAAATGGGTGATGCGGTACTGCTGAACAGATGTGCCTATCATCCAAGCAACCAGAATGTTGCATAGAAAATCACTCTGTCCTCTATCAGGGGCGAAATTGAAGTGAGCGCCTTCATGAAGGAACAGTTGCAGGTAGGCGATCCAAAAGCCAATAGAGATTGCACCAGCAAACACAATAAATAGCAGTCCATAGTCCATTTCCACGGGCACGGCGCGGACAAACGCAAAAGTAACAATCAGCGCAAAGTAGCCGAGCGCAATATCCAGATAGAGCCTCGTATAGTTGGGCGTCAGCGCCTTGATGAAGTCCGCGTATCTGAGACCTTCGTCATTTACGAGAAATGGCCTTAGTTCCTGAAACCTTCGCGAATAGTCATCATTACTATCGATCATTTGCCGTCACCCCGGAGATGGTTCGCCGCCTGAGCGTGCGCCGAGCGTCATTGGTTTCGCCCCCGTCTGGCTCAAGTTGAAGAGGTCAGGTTAATATTTCCATTCCCGGCCATCCTCCGATAGACGCGTTGAGCGAGAACGGACAGCGAACGGTAGCCGGGCGCAACAAACCGATGGATCATTAGATTCCCCCAGCGGGGCGACAATCTAATTCGCAACCTCTAATCGAGCAACTCATGACCGGCCCTTCGGCGCCGATACCAAGTTGCGCACCATCTCACTCCTACAATTCGCCTGGTGGGCTGCGGCTGTCGCGCAGTCGCCGACTACCGGCGCGAGCGGCGGCGTTAACGGCGGGCTCGGCGGCTCCGAGGCGCGGCCGCAATATCGCGCTGCTTGCGTGGATCAAATACTGAGAACTCGCTATGAAAATCTGGAGCTACAGCTCAGAAGCCGGCGAGGTCCTTACTGAGAGCGCCGCCGATCCCTGCCCCGTGCAGAAAGACGTTTGGTTAATCCCGGCTTTCGCGACGAATATCCTATTCGCGGACGGAGCTTGATTCGTCATGCTGGAAGCCGTTCTTCTGCTACTAGGAATTGGAGCGCTGGCTCTTGTAGTGATTGCCTTCTGGGGCGCGTCTATTTGGCCCCATCAGGCGCGATTTTCTCAGGCTGCTCGACGAATGCAAGCTTGATGCGACACTGCTTGAGCAGGACACGCCGGGGTGACGCTGCTCCACTGCCCGCCGGACTGGCAATGCATCTTCAGCGACAATGTGGCGGTCGCCCATCGGCGGTTGGATGTGTTGTAGAAATAGTTCAGGCGGTACCAAAGGCGGCGTATTGGGCGCCGAGCGGAATACGCCTCAAGGCGCCCTCGACGCGGCGCGCCGGCTCTGCCTCCCAGGGCAACAGTAGGAAATGATGCGCGCCGATCTTCTGCAAACCGCTAGCCGCCATCAATCTCCGTGCCTTGCGAGCGCTGAGCAACACGGCGTCGCGATCGAATTCGCAGCGCGCAACGGCAAGGCGGGTAAGCGGATTGAGCGGATTGTGCTCGATGATGCAGATAAGGCCCCCCGGGCGCGCCACGCGCCGCATCTCATTGATGAAGTTGGTCCATTGGGCAGGCGCGACGTGGTGCAGCACGCAAATCGCAGTCACGATATCAAAACTGTCGTCGTCGAAGGGAAAGCTCCTGCCGTCGAAGGCGCGGTACTCGCCGCCGGGATTGTCGGCGCGCGCCTGCTCGATACTCTCCGATGAAACATCGATGCCGGTCAGGCTGCCGACCATGCCGCGCAGCAACGGATGAAAGCTGCCGACGCCGCAACCGACGTCGAGCATCGCGGGTCTTGTCGATCCGAGATGCCGCGCGGTCAGGTCGCGCAGGAGGTCGGCTTTGGAGCGCATGAAGAAGCTGTGGGGCAGGCCCGAGAAGTCGATCGATGATTGGACGACGTCCCGGTAATTGCTGCGGTACTGGTCGAAGAGCTCGCTCATGTGGGCTCACTATTCGTGCATGGCGTGAGCTGCGGCGCTCGCCGGCGCAGCCTGGGCGCGATCGAAGCCCAACCGCTTCTGCACGACGTAGAGTGGACGGTGTTTCACCTCGGCATGAATGCGGCCGATGTAGAGCCCGACGATGCCCGTCATGAGCATGTTAAGTCCGCATAGGAGCGATATGACGACCATGGTCGAGGACCAGCCGGCAACCAGGTGGCTGTCCTTGCTCATCCACAGCACAAGCACCCAGCCGCCGTAGAGGAGGGCCAGGCACGACACCACGAGCCCACACCAGATTGCCAGGCGTAAGGGCACATCGGAAAAGCCGAGCGCTGCAGCCAACGCAAGACGGGTCATCTTGAGCAGAGGATATTTTGTTTCGCCGGCCGCGCGCTCAAGGCGATGGAAGGTCACTTCAGTCTGCCGGAAGCCGAGCCAGGCGATCATGCCGCGGACGAAGCGGTCCCGCTCCGGCATCTGGCGCAGCGCGTCGAGCACCTTGCGATCGATCAGGCGGAAGTCACCGACGTCGGCCGGAATCCGAACCGAGGTCATGCGCCCGAGTATCCGGTAGAACAGATGGGCCGTCGAGCGCTTAAACCGGCTTTCGCCAGCGCGCGACAGGCGCCGCGCATAGACGACTTCGTAACCTTCTTCCCATTTGGCGATGAGTTGCTCCACGACCTCAGGCGGGTCCTGCAGATCGGCATCCATAACCACAATCGCTTGGCCCTGCGCCGCGTCCATGCCGGCGGTAATAGCGACTTGGTGGCCGAAATTGCGCGACAGGCCGATCAAGCGATAGCGCGGATCGCGTTTGACGAGTGCTTCCAGCACGATGGTGCCGGAATCGCTGCTGCCATCGTCGACGATAATGACCTCTGCCGGCCCGTTGAGCCGGGTCAGCAGCAGGTCGAGCCGGCGCAGCAATATCGGGAGAACGGCCTCCTCATTGAAGACCGGGACAATGATGCTGTAGCTAACCGTCCGGGAATCGATCGCCATTGGGGTTCATTCCGCTTTGAATGGGCTGGAATCTAGAGCACCTGTGGTTAAAGCAGCCTTGCGTGAACAACTAGGAACGGCCCGAACGGAGGCTCTTTTTTCGTGAAAACCGGGATGGAGGGGCAATCAGGCTTATCCGGTCGGGCCTGGTGGCCCCGAACGGACAGCCAACCAACGTTTTACCCAATGCGAGACTGCCCCTGTCGTGAGTGGACTCAGACGACGCCCGCCTCCCTTAGTCTTTCGATGCCCTGCGCGATCTGATCGAAGCCCGGCCGCTTGTGATATGGGCCGTCCTAGCCGAAGCCGGAGATGCTGCCTTAAACGATGCCCGGATTGATCGTATGCCGAGGTTCTTCT
The DNA here is from genome assembly GCF_029953005.1 of Bradyrhizobium sp. Mp27. NCBI lineage: Bacteria > Pseudomonadati > Pseudomonadota > Alphaproteobacteria > Hyphomicrobiales > Nitrobacteraceae > Bradyrhizobium > Bradyrhizobium sp. Mp27. The sequence goes on from NZ_JASAUS010000112.1 coordinate 18,937, forward strand.
AGACGTCGGGCCGGAAATTCTCGACCACCACGTCCGCCTTGGCCGCGAGGCGCTTGAACACGGCGAGCCCGCGTTCGTCCTTCAGGATCAGCGTCATCACCCGCTTGTTGCGATGCAGATTCTGGGAGTCCTGGTCAAACGGTTTGGTCGGCTCGGCTATGAGCTGGCAGTCTGCCGCTCTTCTGGGCGAGGCGGATCGAGGCAGCGGCTTGGGAGGCAAGAACGGCGGCGAGCCCGCCATAGACGATCAGATCGATCTTCCGCCAGAAGGCTTCCACTCCACCGACCAGCGTTCAAAGCCCCTGATTCCAGTCACGAACTAGCGACCGCGCGCCAGCGAAGACACGAAGATTTTGAACCTTTCTCGGGGCCAAGGCACTACCCTGATAATCTTGAGGGTACGGTTCTATGACTATCGTTCAAATCTTCGGCTGGGTTTTATTGGCAGCGGTGCTGGTGGCTACGCTGAGCATAAAGAAAAGGCCGTTGTGTTGAGCGCAGTTGCTTGATGCCTTACCAGGGAAGGTTAGCGATCGCGTAGGCAACAACCGCGAGTAGCGCAATCCAACCGAATGACACGCACCAAGACCTAACCGCACGATGCGTGCTAAGGCCCCGCGTAGCACGGCTCACAGCGATAAAATCATCCATACCACCCCCAAAGCGTTGAAGATCGACAGCACGACAAGCGTCCCCTGCTTGTGCAACCTGTGGTATTCCATATCGCGCTTAATTGCATGCGAAAAGAAAGCAACATTGACCTAAACGCAACTTTGACGGCGTCGCATTCGAATACGATGTGATCGAGTGATGAGCGGATAATCAGGGCCACATCGTTGGTGGGTCGAGGGCCTTGCGGCCCGCCGCTTTCAACGCGTCGGTTGAGAACTGTCCGTGTGCTGCGGCATCCAGCAGCTTCGAGGCAACGTACGCTCTGGCGCCGGTCTCGCTTACAGGAATATTTTCGCAAACTTCCTCGAGCACCGCCCTGAGCAGCGCAGTTATTTCAGCATCAAACACGCCGAACTCCCGAAATTGAGAGGATACTGAATGCTGCACAAGCGGAATATATTCGCTCGGCAGCATTTGCCGCGTATTCCGGTTGGGCTCTGAAATCCCAGCGCCTGCCAAACTGGCACCTGTCTGTCAAAGTAATGTGACAGCCTTCTCGGCCGCGTCAACGGGGAGTTTGCCGGGCGTGCAAAGAAGGCCCCCCAGCGCGAACGGGTGGTCCTCTATACTCATGCGGACCGGGGTAATTGCTCAATGTCTCCGCCGATCAATCTTACTGTGGCCCAGGAAGATCAAACCCGCCAGCATGCCAATAGTGGCCAATAGTGGCCGGTATGACAAGGCTGAGACAGCCCATGACGCACCGCCTCTCAGCAAAGGAATCGCCCGTTCAATAAAACTGACGGGCCTTCGGCGGGTTCGCGCCCGCGATAATAACTCGCCAGCCGGAGTTGGCGTGGCGCAGACGTACGACCGGATTTCAACTGGAACGCCAAAGGGCCTATCGGTGGCATGGGCTATTGGTAACCGGGGGCGGTATGACGGAATGAGGATGGAGTCCGCCATTCGAGGATCCGACCAGGATCGGTGATCGCGTACTGGTGACGCTGCTCGACGCCGGCGAGTACATCGCCATGCTGCCGAAGAAAGAGCACTCCGCGCCGAAATGGCAAGCCGCGATGCAGCACTGATCCTGGTGGCGGAAGGCGGCAGCCCGACAATCTTTGCCCGTATCGGAATCATGCGAGCATTGAACCGCCAAAAACCGAAATGAACAGAGGCGGCCTTACCGTTGGCGCCTGCGCTCAGCTCTAAGATCGAAATAGGTGATCACCGCGAACGTGGCGCCAACAGCCAAAATGGCCACAATGCCGACAATTAGCAACAGGGGATCCATAGCCGGGTCAGTATTTCTGCAGCGTCCGTTATGGGCAACTCACGAATGATTAGCGCATGCAACAAGCTCTCGCTGTAATTGCTTTTGGAACGGCTCTTGCTCTTGCTAAGACGAGCCTTTGGCAGGGAACACGGCTCGCTTGGGTCTGCTACACAGCGTTTTATGGCTCCTTCTTCCTCGCCGGATAGCTATCGCAAGATACGAGCTAGCAAAGAGAGTTGTATGACATCGTCGGCGAGGCGCATCCGCTGTCTAAAGCCGCGCTTCGTTAAGGGCGGTCACCTTTTCTGATGGGCTGCGGCGCCAAGGCCGATGAAGGCCGATGAAGGCCGAGCGCTGCTTCTCGACGGACCTTGCGGTAGCTCGAATGCGCAGGATATCCTTGCGGGCAACCAGGCCGACGAGATGCCCGGTCGCGCGTTCGACGATCGGTACGCGCCCGACGTCGGCCAGAACCATCCGATCCGCAAGATGTGACACCGGTTCGTCGGGATAGCCGAGTGTGAGCGAGCGATCCGATGCGCAGTCGAACAAGGTGTCGCGACCGTCGGCGCTTTCCGCGCGCCAGCGCAGGACGTCCGTGCGGCCGACGAGTCCCGAGACCTGACCGCCTGCATCGATCAGCGGATAGGACTTGTGACGCCGCTCGTCCCCGGAGAAGAACGACATCGCTTCGCCGACCGTCATCGTTCCGTGCAGCGTATCGACGTCCGTCACCATCACTTCGTTGACGCGCAGCAGTTCGAAGGGATCGATACCGTATTCGCGCACCACATGCTGGCCGCGCCGCGCGATCTTCTCCGTGAGGATCGAGCGCTTGAGCAGCAGCACGGTGAGCGCATAGGAGGCGCTCGTGGCAATCAGAAGCGATCCGAGCAGCGGAAAGTCGCCAGTCAGTTCGACGGCGAACAGGATACCGGTCAACGGCGAGCGCATGGTGCCGCCCATCATCGCGGCCATGCCGACGAGCGCCCATGCCCCATGCGGCCCCGGCAGCAATTGTCCTTCGAGCCAGCCGACGCAGCCACCGAAAATAAGAAGCGGCGCGAGGACGCCCCCGGATGTGCCCGACGCAAGAGCGACGATCCAGATCGCGGACTTTACCAGCAGGATCAGCACCGCGACTGATACCACAACGTTGTCGTTGAGCAGGTCGCCGATGATGTCGTAGCCGACACCGAGGGCCCGCGGTTCGATCAAGCCGCCGGCGCCGACGAACAGTCCGCCGATCGCCGGCCACCACATCCAGTGGATCGGCAGGTGACTGAAAAAATCCTCGGCCTTGTACAGCAGCGTGGTCAGCAATCCCGATTGCAATCCCGCGACCACGCCGACGCCGACGCAGGCAAGCGGCCCCCACCAAGGCAGATCGAGCTGGCCGGCGAACGGAAACAGTGCGCCGCTGCCGATCAGCCAGGGCCGCAGCGACGACGAGACCACGCAGGCGGCGATCACGGGGATCAGGCTGCGCGGCTTCAGCTCGAACAGGAGAAGCTCGACGGCGAGCATGACGGCCGCGATCGGTGTTCCGAAGATGGCCGTCATGCCTGCCGCGGCACCGGCCACCAGCAACGCCTTGCGTTCGGCCGCGCTGAGGTGGAAGCATTGCGCGAAGAGAGAGCCGACCGCACCGCCGGTCATGATGATCGGACCCTCTGCGCCGAATGGCCCGCCGGTGCCGATCGATATCGCCGACGATAGCGGCTTGAGGACGGCGACTTTCGGTTGCAAACGGCTGCTGCCGATCAGAATCGCCTCGATCGCCTCGGGAATACCGTGGCCGCGAATTTGTTCGGAACCGAAGCGCGCCATCAGGCCAATGACGAGGCCGCCAAAGGCCGGGGCCGCAACCATCCAGGCGTCGGGTTTCAGATTGGCTGTCGGGAGGGTCTGCGTGCTCAGCGTGTGCAGCCACACGGCATTTGTGACGAGCGCGATGGCGCGCAGCAACAGCCATGCCGTACCGGCGCCACCTGCGCCGACGAAGACAGCCATGGCGACCAGCATGAGAACGCGCCGGTCTGTCGTGAAGTCGCCGAGGCGCGGCAGCGAATTGGCGGGGATAGGGCGGGGCATGTTGGTCCGATCGGGATAACGCGATTGTGAGGATGATGAACTGGCGCCGATCACATCGGCCGGCGCCGAACTTGGAAGGCGCCTGGTCGTCGGGCGCGTCCCCTAGCCACAACGCACTGCGCGGAAATATATCGTAGAGCGATATAAAACAACGGATCATTGCTGGCGGAAAGGCCAGTTCGCAGATCAGGGGAGAAGGCAGCCTAGCGGGCAGCTCGAGAATTCGGGTTATGCGGGGCATGGGCCGGCACCGCCTCAGATGCGCGCCCGAGCAAACCGCGAGGCAGGATTTGAGCAGGACGACGACGATGACGCGTGGTTCTGCTCCCTGAAGCATGATATTCGGCGGCCCGAAATCGCCGTGGCAGATTGCTTCGGGCGGGCCGCGAGAGGATCCCCGAGCCGTGCGCAGGCCCAGGCAGGCCGCGCGCGTTGGCGCTGGGCGACATCAAACGACCTTCACTCGTCTCAGTTCGGCAATTTCGTCAGGGGCGAAGCCGAACTCGGCGAGCAATTCGCTCGTCTGCTCAACGAATTCCGGCGGGCGCCACCATCTTGTTCGGCGTGCGCGACAGCGTCACGGGCTGGCCGACCAGTCGGATGTGGCGGTCCTCGTCGTTCGGCACGTCCTGCGCGATGCCGAGATGTTTGACCTGCACGTCCTCGAACATCTGGTCGATGGCGTAGATCGGCCCGCAGGGCACGCCGGCGTCGTTGAGCTCCCTGACCCAGGTCTCGGTCGACTTGGTCACGGTGCGCTTCTGAAGCTCGGCGTTGAGCGCGTCCCGGTTCTTGGAGCGTGAGGGCGCGGTCGCATAGTCGGGATGGCTATAGAGCTCGGGGGCGCCGATCGCCTGCGCGCAACGCTCCCAGATCCGCCCGCCGGTCGTGGCGATGTTGATGTAGCCGTCCGAGGTCTTGAACACGCCGGTCGGGATGCTGGTCGGGTGGTTGTTGCCGGCCTGCTTGGCGACCTCCGTCTCCATCAGCCAGCGTGCGGCCTGGAAGTCGAGCATGAAGATCTGGGCCTGCAGCAGCGAGGTCTGCACCCACTGGCCCTTGCCCGAGACCTCGCGCTCGAGCAGCGCGGTGAGGATGCCCATGGCGCAGAACAGGCCGGCCGTGAGGTCGGCGACGGGAATGCCGACCCGCATCGGCCCTTCGCCCGGCGCGCCGGTGATCGACATCAGCCCGCCCATGCCCTGGGCGATCTGATCGAAGCCCGGTCGCTTGTGGTAGGGGCCGTCCTGGCCGAAGCCGGAGATGCTGCCATAGACGATGCGCGGGTTGATCTCGCGCAGGCTCTCATAGTCGATGCCGAGCTTCTTCTTCACATCGGGACGGAAATTCTCGACCACGACGTCGGCCCTGGCGGCGAGGCGTTTGAACACGGCGAGCCCGCGCTCGTCCTTCAGGTTCAGCGTCATCGCCCGCTTGTTGCGGTGCAGATTCTGGAAGTCCGAACCCCACCGCGGCCCGCCCGGCTGCTCGCCGCCGGAATCCTCGGTCGGCACGTCGATCTTGATGACGGTGGGACCCGTTCCGCTAGCTGCCGCACGGGGAACTCCGTGCCGCTCTCCTGTACCGGCAATTGTCGATCGCCCCCATTTGTCCCCCATTACGAGGCCCGCGGACGGCAGGCGTGCTATTGTTCCGCGCCAGGCGGGCAACTGCGGTGCCGGCTTGTTAATACGTCACTTTTGTGCCCAATTGCGAGCTGCTTAAGATACCTTGTGGTTTGAGAAGATCATGCGAGTAGAGCGCCTTCGCCTTTTATTTTTCGGAGCTTTATTCAAGTTCCAAGACCAGTGGAAAGTTCGGTCCATGCCCCTTGTGTGTCCGAATTGTCTAGAGCGCGCGTCAGACAGAGCTTTTGCGAAACGCCGATGGTCAGTAAGTGAGGAGGAGCTGCGTTGTGATGCTTGCGGCACAACAAGCGACATCTCCGGGTGGCGACTGGCGGCGGACTATCGGAGGCCCGACAAATTTCCTCTTTCAGCAGCGCAACATTGACAGGGCTCTCACCACTTGTCTCCTTAACATGAGGGTGCCGCACGTCTAAATCGGATTGGAAGTTACGTTGACGCAACCCTGCGGTGTTTTCCGGGTGATCCGACCGCGCCTAAATTGAACGGGTCAGAAGCAGGCAGTTGCTGAAGAGGCTTGGCAATATCGCAATCGCGCGCGTGGGTAGCGCTCAGCTTGAGGAATGATACAGGAGGGCGCAACTGAGAGTCCGCGCGTTAGGCGACAAGCGTGAGGTGTTGATCGAAGAAGCGCTACTTCAACTTCGAATTCCGCCTGTAGTGCGAAGATTTTCTAGTGCCATTATAGGGGCTTTGCGGTTGGAAACGGCCCAATGGATATCGCATCAACCCGAACCTTCGGCCCGTATTAAATAGGGCAGTAGTTCGGTTGGGGACGTTGATTCTCGCCTGCCGCCACCAGCCAATCAACGACGCGCGCCGTCTGTAGCCACTCACCCGTTGGCGCCCACTCTCCTGGCTAGGACCAGATTCGGGACCTACACCACTTTAGCCTGCTTTAACTCGGCGATTTCATCAACCTCGAACCCGAACTCCTTCAGCACATCATCAGTCTGCTCCCCAAACTCCGGCGGCCGCGCCACCATCTTGCTCGGCGTGCGCGATAGCGTGACGGGCTGGCCGACCAGTCGGATGTGGCGGTCCTCGTCGTTCGGCACGTCCTGCGCGATGCCGAGATGTTTGACCTGCGCGTCCTCGAACATCTGGTCGATGGCGTAGATCGGCCCGCAGGGCACGCCGGCGTCGTTGAGCTCCCTGACCCAGGTCTCGGTCGACTTGGTCACGGTGCGCTTCTGAAGCTCGGCGTTGAGCGCGTCCCGGTTCTTGGAGCGTGAGGGCGCGGTCGCATAGTCGGGATGGCTATAGAGCTCGGGGGCGCCGATCGCCTGCGCGCAACGCTCCCAGATCCGCCCGCCGGTCGTGGCGATGTTGATGTAGCCGTCCGAGGTCTTGAACACGCCGGTCGGGATGCTGGTCGGGTGGTTGTTGCCGGCCTGCTTGGCGACCTCCGTCTCCATCAGCCAGCGTGCGGCCTGGAAGTCGAGCATGAAGATCTGGGCCTGCAGCAGCGAGGTCTGCACCCACTGGCCCTTGCCCGAGACCTCGCGCTCGAGCAGCGCGGTGAGGATGCCCATGGCGCAGAACAGGCCGGCCGTGAGGTCGGCGACGGGAATGCCGACCCGCATCGGCCCTTCGCCCGGCGCGCCGGTGATCGACATCAGCCCGCCCATGCCCTGGGCGATCTGATCGAAGCCCGGTCGCTTGTGGTAGGGGCCGTCCTGGCCGAAGCCGGAGATGCTGCCATAGACGATGCGCGGGTTGATCTCGCGCAGGCTCTCATAGTCGATGCCGAGCTTCTTCTTCACATCGGGACGGAAATTCTCGACCACGACGTCGGCCCTGGCGGCGAGGCGTTTGAACACGGCGAGCCCGCGCTCGTCCTTCAGGTTCAGCGTCATCGCCCGCTTGTTGCGGTGCAGATTCTGGAAGTCCGAACCCCACCGCGGCCCGCCCGGCTGCTCGCCGCCGGAATCCTCGGTCAGCGCGTCGATCTTGACGACATTGGCGCCCCAGTCCGCAAGCTGCCGCACGCAGGTGGGCCCGGACCGGACCCGGGTCAGATCGAGCACGGTGAAGCGCGACAGGGCTTCCGAGGCATGCGGAAAGGGCATGGTAAAAGGCTCCGGGTCAGATTACGGAGTCACCATAGGGCCGAAACATCATGCGGCAAGTCTGCGCCGGCGCGGATGCCGCCTGTCAAAATGCAGTGCTCGGTGCGGTTTGCTGCGCTGCATGAAGGGATCAGCGCGACAGGCGCTTCAGCTCGTCGCGTGCCTGCTCGGCCAGCGGGTCATCGCCGTGGCGCGCAATGAAGAGCTCGAACGCCTCCCTGGTTCCCTTCTGACGTGCGGTCTCGTATTCCCGGGTGACCGTCGCCGCGGGGTCGCGGGCCATGGGCATGGAGGGGGCGTGTCCCGCCTTACCGCTTTCATTGCCCTTGTCCCTGCCGCCGTCGTCTGCATTGGCTTTCCCGATCATGACGGGCTGTTCTCCGATGGACAGACGATCCGGCCCGGCGAACACCGCCATGACCCCGATGAGACCGACTGAAAATAGACCTGGTTTCATGATTTCCTTTACAGATCATACCCGCAGGCGGGACTTGAATCCTTGCCCTCGGCCCCCGCCGCTACTTGATTTGATCGCTAAAACGGCCTTATGAAAGGGGGGCCGGAGGCCGCTGCCGAATTTTAACCGAACGTGTAACTCTCAAGCTAGCCCGTCCTATTCGTGAGAGTGCGGCTTTTGGGCCCGATTGATGCGGCCGCACATCTTGTCTGACGAGGCGCACAGGATTGCCTTCGGCTTTTCGCCGCCTGACGA
>NZ_JASAUS010000113.1:0-27060 GCF_029953005.1 Bradyrhizobium sp. Mp27
GGTCGAGGAAGGCATCGTCCCGGGCGGCGGCGTCGCCCTGCTCCGTGCCTCCGAGCAGCTCAAGGGTCTGCGCACCAAGAACGACGACCAGAAGACCGGCGTCGAGATCGTGCGCAAGGCGCTGTCGGCTCCCGCTCGCCAGATCGCGATCAACGCCGGTGAAGACGGTTCGGTGATCGTCGGCAAGATCCTGGAGAACAAGACCTACGCTTACGGCTTCGACTCCCAGACCGGCGAGTACGTCAACCTGGTCAGCAAGGGCATCATCGACCCGACCAAGGTCGTTCGTGTGGCGATTCAGAATGCGGCTTCTGTTGCGGCGCTGCTGATCACTACCGAAGCCATGGTGGCCGAATTGCCAAAGAAGAACGCCGGCGGTGGCGGCATGCCTCAAGGTGGCGGTATGGGTGGCATGGATTTTTAGTCCAACTCGTTCAGAGCTCAACAGTAGCGAGGGCCCGGCAAAATGCTGGCTTTTTTGCAGGAATCAGCTCAAGCGGGCGCTCCTGCTTTCAAGTTAGTGTCAACGCCGAGCCGCCTGGTCAACGTCTCGCTTACTCGTAGCGCAGCGCTTCGATGGGATCGAGCCGAGCGGCCTTTCGCGCGGGGTAGTAGCCGAAGAATATGCCGACGGCTGCCGAGAACAGGAACCCGCCGGCAATCGCGGCTAGGGATATCGGCGCCGGCCAGCCTGTGAGGGCGGAGATGCCGACGGACAACGCCGCGCCGATGACAATTCCCACGATGCCGCCGCTGACGCTGATGAAGATCGCCTCGGCAAGAAACTGCAGCAGGACGTGCAATCTCCGGGCGCCGATTGCCATCCGCAGTCCGATCTCCCGCGTTCGCTCCGTCACCGAGACGAGCAGGATATTCATGATGCCAATGCCGCCGACCACAAGCGAGATGGACGCCACCGCGGCCAGCAGGAGCGCCATGATGCGGCTGCTTCCCTCCGCGGTCTGCGCAATCTGACTGAGGTTGCGCACGGCAAAATCGTTGACGGTGCCTGGCCCGATGCGGTGACGCCGCGCCAAGATCTCAGTGGCTTGGTCGATCGCTGCTTGAATGCCGGCTTGATCCACCGCCTGCACATAAATCTGATTAACATACCCGATCATGCGCGGTTGAAGTCCATACGGATTCGGCGGCGTCGGATAGATCCAATTGATCGCCGTCTGCTGCTGGCTTGGCGCCGCGACGCCGATGATCTTCCGCTCGGCCGTCGTGAACGGAACCATGATCAGATCGTCCTGGTCCTGCCCAAAAGATGTCTGTCCTTTGGTTTCGAGAACTCCGACCACCCGCAACGACACACCCTTCGCCTGCACCATCGCGCCTATCGGGTTCTGAAAGGTGCCGAAGAGTTGCCGACGCACGGTCTCGCCGAGGACAACAACCAGCGCGGCGCTTCGCTCGTCCTCCGGAGTGATCGCCCGCCCTGCGGCGATCTGCCAGTTCGTCATCGGAGGATAATTAGGGCTTACGCCTTGGATCCCGGTGGTCCAGTTCTGGCTCCCAAAGCGGATCAGCCCCGACTGGCGGATGAGATAGCTCACAGCCCCGGCGGCGGGTGCCTCCTGCCGGATCGCCCGGACGTCGGCAACGGTCAGCGTCGAAGCACTTCCGGAGCCGCCGCGAGCGCCCCCGCTGGTGGCTGCGCCCGGCAGGATAACCACGAGGTTTGTCCCGAGCCTTGCGATCTCCTTTCGGACCGCCTCGTTCGCTCCCTGGCCGACGGAGACCATGACGATCAATGCGGCGACGCCGATGAAGACCCCGAGCATTGTCAGCGCTGAACGTATCTTATTGCGCCAGATCGCCTCGGCGGCCGCCGTCATCACCATCCAGGCGAAGGGCCATGACGCACCCGACATTGCGACGTAGGCCAACCGTTCCCTGGGCTGGACCAATTTGCCCGCAGCCTCGCCTGCCAGCCGAGACGCCTTGACGGGCTTTGTCTTCTTCACATCCGAGATGATCTGGCCGTCGCGCATGGTCAGCACGCGATCCGCAAAGGCCGCGACATCAGGCTCGTGGGTCACCACGATGATGGTGACGCCCTGTTCGCGATTGAGCGAGCTGAGCGTCTGCATGATCTCGTTGGAGTTGCGGGTGTCGAGATTGCCAGTCGGCTCATCCGCCAGCAGCAGGCTCGGCTGATTGATTAAGGCTCGCGCGATCGCAACACGCTGCTGCTGCCCGCCCGACAACTGACCCGGCGTGTTGCGCTCCCGGTCGCGCAGCCCGAGCTTGTCCAGAACCGCGCGGGCCCGCTCGAAGCGCGCGCTCGCGTGACTCTGTCCGGACATCGCGTACAGAAGCGGCAGCGCGACATTGTCGATGGCGTTGGTACGAGGCAACAGATTGAAGCTCTGGAATACGAACCCAAGCCGCTCGCTGCGAAGGCCGGCAAGATCCGGCTCCGCAAGCTGCGCAACGTCGATGCCGTCGAACCAGTAATGACCGGCCGTAGGCCGATCGAGGCAACCAAGGATCGACATCAGCGTCGACTTGCCCGATCCGGACGCGCCCATGATGGCGATGAACTCGCCGTGTTCGACGGTCAGGCTGACGTCCGAAAGCGCACGAACATCAATGTCGCCGACATGATATGTCCGCGACACCCCTTCAATCCTGATGACCGGCTCCGCCATGTGCCTTCAATCGTTGCGGCTGTGTGACTAGAGTCGTGGCGGCGGCACGCTGGACCGCGCCTTCGCCGAATTCCGCTGCTCAGCGATGATCACCTTGTCGCCAGCTTTCAGGTCGCCCTGCACGATCTCCGTAGACTCGTCGTCGTCGAGCCCGACCGTAACACGGACCGGAACCGGCGATCCGTCCCGGAGCACCCAAACGCGCGCCTGCTTCGGGTCGCCAAGGGCGGTCCCGGTCGGGACATAACGCAACGCCTGGTTCGGAACGCGGAGCACGTCGCTGCGCCGATCGGTGATGATCCTTGTCGCCGCCGTCAGGCCCGGTTTGAGCGCCAGATCAGGGTTGTTGACGCTGATGACGACATCGTAAGTGATGACATTCTGCACCGTTTGCGGGGACTGGCGGACCTGGGTGACCGTTCCCTCAAACAGACGTTTGGGATATGCGTCGACAGTGAACGTCGCCTTGTTGCCAGTCTGGATGCCGCCAATGTCGCTTTCGCTGACATTGGCGTCTACCTGCATCCTGGTGAGGTCGGTCGCGATCAGGAACAGGGTGGGAGTCTGGAAACTCGCCGCAACAGTCTGCCCCATGGTGACGGCGCGCGAAACGACCGTCCCATCGACCGGTGAGATGATGTTGGTATAGTCGAGATTGACCTGTGCTGCGTCGAGCACGGCCTGGCGCTGCTGGATGGTGGCTTCGTCAAATGTGATTTGTGCCAGAGCCTGATCGTACACGTTCTTCGCGTTGTCGTAGGCGTCTTCGGACACGGCGCTTGTCTTGACGAGAGTGGCGAGGCGTTCCAGGTTGGCCTTGGCATAGGTGAGCGATGCCTTGTCCTTTTCCAGTTGCGCCTTCGCGATAGCGAGACTGGCCTTCGCTTGATCGACGATGCTCTGATACGGGCGGGGATCGATCTTGGCGCAGGTCTGTCCTCGCTTGACCTCTGTATTGTAATCGCATCTCAATTCCTGGATGACGCCGGAGACATAGGTCCCGACAATGATCGTCAGTTCCGGATTGACCGAGCCCGTGGCGTTTATGTCGCGCGCGATGTCCCCGATCGCAACGGGCGCCGTCTCGTATCCAACCGGAGCGTTGCCGCTGAACGACCACCAGATGCCCAAGGATGTAGCGAGAAGCAGCGTCGCGATCCCAACGAGAACCCAGCGCCTCGTCGCAAATCGTGGCTGTACGGCCGGCGCGCTGACCGGGCGTCCAGCCGATGGAAGCGGCACATAGGACAGAGCCTCTCTGCTTTCGGCCGCAGCACCAGTACCAAGCTGCGTGTTCATCTCGCTTTGGCTCCAGGCTTCGGATGACGGCTATTGCCACCATAGGCTACCGCTGGGCCGAATTGTTGATGGGGATCAAGGTATACGGCCCGGTGCCCGGCCAAGGCTGCGCTGTTCATTGCTGCTTGGTGGAATACTAGCCAACGTCGTCTGGGGCGGCGGCCTGAGAGATTCCCCTCAAGCCAAAAAATGGTGGGCGTCGCGCAGAAGATGTCGCCGCCGGATCACAGGTTTGGAGGACGCCCGGTCACGCAGCGGGACCGACAGAGTCAAATCCGACCCATAAGGAGCAACACGACGAGGACGATCAGGATGATACCGATGACACCAATTCCGCCGTGGCCGTAACCGTAGCCGTAGCCGCCGAAGCGGCCGCTGAAGCCGCCAAGCAGAAAGATGACGAGGAGGATGATGAGGATAAGCCCGATCGACATTGTCCGACTCCTTTGATGGACCTTATGGGAATTGGGTCTCTTGGCAGTCCGAGCTGAGTGCGCAATCTTCAAGCATCCGGCCGAGGCAGTCGCCGGCAGGGAAAGAGCTATGCTACTTCTTTTCGATCGAAATGCCACGCTCGCCGATGCTGATCTCGACGCCAGTGGTCTTCTGTCGCTCCCGGTAGACTTGGTAGCCTAGTGTCACCGCGACGACGGCGAGTGCGCCGATGACGAGGTAGAGCATATTTCGAGACATTGTCCGGGAATCCTGATTGGCGTGCTTGGCTTTTAATGTGCCAGATTTTGGCCAATCGGAGCTTACGAGGCAGCCACCAAATCATTTGACGCAAATCAACGGACTCAAACGAGACCTCTGTGGCAGTCCGAAGGGGCCCCTGAAGCAAGAGAGGAAACTGAATCAAACAAGACGTGCCCCCTCAATCAGTGTTGATCGAGCGGCAACGGGTCAAAGTAGGTTTGACACGGCGAGCCGAAGACGACTCAAGGGCCTAGTAGACTAGCCCCGAGATTGGCTTCTCTGGTAATCTATCGATGGGTTGCAGATTGTCATCTGACGAGAAGCGCAAACGGGAGTTGAGAATGTTCTGGCTGAAACGACCAACTCGCATTGAGCTCCGTTCCAACGACGCGGCTATCGTTGTTCGCGAAAATGGCGAGATGGAAATGTTCATCCGGCAGGCGAAGAGTGACGAGGAACTTCCACCCGGCCAGGTCCTCCTAGCTCTTTTCGGAATGGCATTTCACGATGAGCGGGTACGCAAGTTGTTGGCGGAAATCGTAAAAGAGAAGCAAGCCTGACATGACACTGCCGCAAATCGTCGTGCGCGAGGCGCCGGGTAGTCAACTTGAGCGCGCAGCTCGGCGGATGATGGCTGTGCAGAGGTGCGGCGTCATATCTCACAAGAGGAGCCAGCACCGTCGCTGTCCTCATTGAAGAGCGCTCTCAGCAGACGCCAAAGTTCGCGGTGACCAGCGGTTTGGCCGCCCTGTGTTAGATAGTCCGCAATATCCATTGTCGATGTTTGGAATTCGACTGTGCCCCCGAGTCCTGTCTCCAAATGCGCCACCTCCCGCTCGACATACAAGCTCTTGGTGTCGGTATCGAAGACAAGAAAAGAACGATCCTCGTGTGTGATCTCGGGGCCTTTCACCTGACGATATAGCTCTCTTTTGAGGAAGGCCATTCTCCGCTCCCGATGAGGACGGTCCGATAGCTAAGTTTCGGAGTCCAGTAAGGTTCGGACCCTCGTGGCGGCGTCATAGATTTCGATCTTGAGCATCGGATAGGTCGATTTCAGCTTGCGACCGGCTGATTTTGCCGCTTCTGCCGTTTCAAACTCCGACTTGAAGTGTCCGTCGACAACGACCACGGAATCCTTCCGACGGCGGCCTGTCGGCACGTGGCGCCTTCGGCTCAGGCTCGTCAATTGAGCGAACTGGCTTTTTCATCGAAACTCTCATCGTGTCTCACAAGCGCGACAGGGGGCCTTGCTGAGCCAATCAAGCTGCGAAGTCTCATTCGATCGCGGCATCGGGGAAGACGAATGACAAAATCCGAAGACCGCGACCAGCTTATCTGGTTCGGGTCTCCGGCTTTCGACGACGACCGCACAGGGCTAGGCAGCTTTGCCAGGTGCAGCGGCCTTGTTCGGTACGGGGCTCGCGCTCGGGGGAGCGCCTGTCTTGATATCGATTGTCTTGGTGGTCTTCACGGCTTTGGCGGGCTTCTTGATAGCGAGATGCAGCACGCCCTTGTCGAAATGAGCTTCGACGGCTCCGTCTTCCGGCTCGAAAGGAAGAGACATCGATCGATAGAAAGAACCATAGCTGCGCTCCTCGACGTGCCAGTCCTTTTCATCTTTCGTGCTCTCCGCCTTCTTCTCGCCGGAAATAACCAACTGGTTGCCGTCCAAGCTGACTTTGATGTCTTTGTCGTCCACGCCGGGAAGTTCGGCTGTCACCTCGAACGCATCCTTCGTTTCCGCCACATTGATTGCCGGTGCGCCCGCCCCAATGCTGGGCGAAGGCGAACCCTGATCGAAAACGCGAAGCGCGTTCTCCATTTCACGCCGCATGGCTCTGATTGGGTCGAATGCAGGCTCCAGGCTGGTGGTCCACAATCTCGGAAGGCTCATCTGGTTTCTCCACAGGTTGAAGAAATAATGAAATACAGCCTGCTCCTGGCGCACCCGGCGGCCTTGATTTAGCGCAAAATCGGCGGGTTATTTCGAAGCGGAAAGGCCGGCAATGATGATGAATCCCGCAAAGCAAGGGAGCGCGTCAACCAAGTTGACCTAATGACACTTGCGTCGGTGCACTGAAAGCGGGCAGGCCGAGCGCATTTAGTCGCAGCCGGGCTAATACCAGAGGGCAAAGACCCATTTCGCGCCGAGGACGGTCTCCCAGATTGCCGCTAATTCGACCGCCAGCACAACGACGCTGGCCAGCAGCGCGATCGAGAGCAGGAGTCCGTCCTCTTCGAGATAAGCCAGTGAGATCAGCGCGATCACCAGGGCGGGAACGACGTTGCTGAGAGGGATCGGCGTGAACAGCAGGGCGACGTTCAGGAGCACGACGACGGCGCCGACGAGACGCTTGGTCGCATCGAACGGAGTCGGCCAGCGGGGATGAATGAGCTTCTCGAGAGACCTCAGCACGGGCACGGCGCGCTGCACCAGAGCGGCAAGGTGCCGTGTCGGCAATGGACGGGCGGCGATGCGACGCGGGAACACCGGCATGTTGTGGCCCAGGATCATCTGGAACGCGGGGATCATGAGCAGCAGGCCCGCAACGATCGAGACACCCGGTGCAACAGCGACCACACCGAGCAATAGCATGATGAGGCCGAAGGAGCGCTTGTGCATGCTGCTCATCAGCCAGCCGAGGGTAAAGTGATCTACCGGCGCCTCGTCGTGCAGTCGCTGCAGCAAGACCGAGGCGGGGACAAACGCTGTGGCGTCCGCGGGTAGCGCCTGCTTCAGGTTGGGCCTCCTCTCTTGCTTCAGGACCGACCGCAATGGATTGGATCAACGACCTCCATCGCGCCATGGCGAGCGAACACGGCAGAGGCATCTCAACCAACCCATGGGATGGGGCCGCATTCCAATCCTCGCCGGCCACCGCTGGGTTAAAGTTTGCCGAGCAACAGCAAGATCAGCAGAATGACAATCACAAGACCAAGACCTCCGCCACCGTAATAGCCAGTACCGTAGAACGGACCGCCACCCATCCCACTGAAGCCGCCCAGCAGCGCGACGATCAGAATGATTAGAATGATGGTCCCGAACGACATTTCGATAGCTCCCTTTTCGATAGAGTCCCTCTGCGGTTTGGTCGCGACGTCATTGCGCCTCGAACTTGCGCGGCCAGCGGCCGATCCCAAGCAAGCTCCCAGTAAGGCACTCATCCTGTCGCGAAGCAGAAAAGCCTGCTTGACTCAAATCAAAGATGCAGGCGCTCAGAAGCGGCCACTATGGCCGGATAGTCAGCAGCCAGTCGTCGAGCCGCTGCAGCCAGCGTCGAGGCGGAGGTGGCGCAGGCGGCGGTTTGAGTTTGAGGCGGTCACCGTCACGTCCATGAACAAGCTGAAGCGTTCGGGTGTGATAGACGGCCAGATCCGGGCGGTGACCAATGCTCAACACGGTGGTCTGCTTCAGCTCATCGTCGAACAGAGCCATAACGCGGTGCTGGCTGTCTTCGTCGAGCGCGGCCGTCGCTTCGTCCAGAAAGACCCATGCCGGCTTGTGCAGGAGAAGGCGCGCAAAAGCGAGGCGCTCCTGCTCGCCAAGCGAAAGCTCCTTGTCCCAGCGCTCGATCGTGTCGAGCTTTGGAACGAGAACGCCGAGATCGCAGCGGCCAAAGTGCTTGGCGAACATTCGCTTCGGGGAAGGCGTCGACGGGGCTCGGATAGCTGAGGGCGTTGCGCAATGTACCCAGCGGCAGATAAGGGCGCTGCGGCAGAAATGCCATCGACTCGAGCGGAGGCGTGAGGATTGTTCCGGAACCCCATGGCCAAAGGCCTGCCACGGCGCGAAACAGTGTCGATTTTCCTCTTCCGGTGTCACCGACAATCAGGACACGCTCGCCAGGGGTGATATGGACCGTCGCATCGTCGATGACGATATGTCCGTCCGGCAAGAGGATGCGGACGGCCTCGAAAGCGAGATCTCCCTCCGGATGTAGAGCGCGTTTGATCTCCTCCGCGCCCTGTTCGATCGCGGGGAGATTGTCGAGCGCTTCGCGAAAGCGCGCGACCCGATGGACCGCCGCGCGCCAATCGGCGAGGCGCGAGAAATTATCGACGAACCATCGCAACGCCAGCTGTACCTGGGTGAACGCGCCCGCCACCATGATCAGGCCGCCAAGCGTCAGGCTGCCGCCGAAATAGGCCGGTGCTGCCACCAGTATCGGAACGACCAACGACAGCCAGCCAATGCCCGATGTGATCCACGTCAGGTGAGCGAGCGAGGAGGATATCCGTCGCATCGTGTCCACGACGGCCACGAGCGCGGCCTCGAGATGCCGTCGTTCGTCCGTTTCCCCGCCATGCAACGCAATGCTCTCGCCGGATTCGTTGACCCGAACGAGCGCGAAGCGGAATTCCGCCTCACGCGCATATCGCTGGCCGTTCAGGGCAATCAGCGGCCGCCCTACGATCCAGGTCAGTGCGGACCCGGTCAAGGCGTAAGCGAGCGCACACCAGACCATGTAACCGGGAATGGCGATCTCGTAGCCCGCGACCTGAAACGTGACTTGCGCCGATAGCGTCCAAAGCATGCCGACGAAAGCGATGAGCTGAAGGAGGGAATAGACGATGCCGCATCCGAGGTCGGCGGTGTAGTCGCCCAAGAGGCGCGTATCTTCCTGGATGCGCTGGTCCGGGTTGTGTCCATATTCGCCAGCAAAGCCGAGCTGATAGACGCGCAATGGCTTGAGCCACTCGGCCAGGAGGTGACGGGTAATCCATTCCCGCAGTCGAAACTTTAGGCGTTCCTGGAGAAAGGTGTTTGCGACCGTGAGTGCCAGCAAAATCACGACGATGACAACGAACGTCCAGAGGTCATGGAGGAAGCCCGACAGGTCCTTGCGGCCGACGGCGTCGAAGAACCGGCCGTTCCAGTCATTGAGCTGGACTTGTCCAAACATATTGGCAATGGTGATGACCGTCGAGGCAGCGAAGATCGCTACCACGCGCCGTCCGCCTTCGGCGCGAACACGCCCAGGTCCCGGGCAAGATTGAAATCTTGTACTGGCGCAGCTTTGATGAGCGCGTCCGCGAGAGGAGGTCTCGCCGTCGCGCCCGGCATGATTGGCAACAGAGGATCTGCGGCCTGCGGCAGCTTCGGAATTGCCTCCGCCGGTTGGGGAACGGCCTCGGGAGCCGTAGGTGATGCAATGTCAGCCTTCATGCGCCCGCGTCACCCTGTTTCATCAGCCGGGAGTTACCGGATTAGCTAAGCAGGCCCGGGCGATCGGGATCTTGACCCACCGCAAATGACTTCCCCGGCGGCATGACCATTATGCTATCATCAAAACGCTTGTTTCAGGAAGAAGCAGGACCGTGATCACGGCATTGCCTGCAAAGCGCATTGATCGACCGGGGACATGCCAGAGATAACGGAAAAGTCTGACCGGCAGAAAGGTGCCGAAGCCGAAGTCGAAGGCTTTCGGAAAGACCTCGGCCCGTTCGTCGTCGCCGCTGAAACGACCCGAATGCCCATGCTGTTCACGGATGCGGCAAAACCCGACAACCCGATCATCTTCGCCAACGACAGTCTTCGCGCTCTGACCGGGTATGACCGGGAGGAAGTGCTCGGAAAAGACTTCAACTTTCTGATGGCCAGCGGTTCGGATGTCGAGGCCTTGACGCGAGCCAAGGCCGAGTTCGAGGGTTCGTCCAACGGCGCCGAAGTGTTCTGCCGCGGCAAGGATGGCAGCGAATTCTGGGCCGCGCTCTTCGTCAGTCCGGTACGCGATGAAGGTGGCGACATTGTTCAGTATTTTGCATCCCTGATTGATCTCACCAAGCTCAAGGAAGATGAAGCTCGATCCAGGATGCTGATCGACGAGCTGAACCATCGCGTCAAGAATACCCTTTCCACGGTGCAATCGATCGTCTGGCAGACGTTGCGAACGACGACCGATCCTGAGCAGATTCGACAATCCATCGAATCCCGGTTGTCCGCGCTCTCCCGGTCGCACGACCTGCTGACCCGCGAGAAATGGGAGAGTGCCGGCCTGCTCGATATCGCTCACGATGCGCTGGAACCATTCGGGGTCTCCGGCGGACGGGCGGATCGCATTGTGATCACGGGGGAGAACGTCCGCTTTCCACCGAAATCAGCTTTGGCCCTTGGTATTGCGTTCAACGAACTTGCGACCAATGCCGTGAAATACGGTGCGTTGTCCAACGCGGTCGGATCAATCCAGATCTCGTGGACGGCGGAGACGACACCGGCCGGGAAAAGGCTCGTGCTGAGCTGGAGCGAGAGAGGCGGTCCCCCCGTCGCGCCGCCGGCACACCAAGGGATTTGGCTCGCGGGTGCTCGAGCGCGGCCTCGCTCATGAGCTGGAAGGTGAGGTGCAACTGGACTATCGGCCGAGCGGGCTTATCTGCACGATGGACATTCCGTTACCAAGAGGTGCCCCTGGTGGATAAGTTGCTTTGCGGCCGGCGAACCCTCGTGGTCGAGTATGAGATGCTGATTGTCATGATGATTGAAGACATGCTTGCCGACCTCGGCTGCAAGTCGGTGACTTCGGCCGCGACGGTCGACAAGGCGCTGGCGCTGATTGAAGCACAGACCTTCGACGTTGCGCTGCTCGACATGAACCTGAACGGCGACGATAGCTATCCGGTAGCGAAGGCGCTCCTTGCGCGCGGAGTTCCGTTCGCCTATTCCACCGGCAACACCGGTCAAAGCGTCAGAGACAGCAACTCCGACAGGGTTGTGCTGAAGAAGCCCTTCAAACTTGAAGACCTGGTCGCGATACTTACCCGCCTCAAGCTCCGCCGATCGAGTGAAAGGCTCGATGATTGTCAGGTTGCCGTTGGCGGGGATCATTTGGCTGTAGCCGACCGGCAATCCGCCCCAGGTCGATCTAGGACGTGACGAAAACTTCTACGGACATCCCGGCGAAAGCGCCGGTGCTACCGACGAAGCTGCCGGACGCCGGGATCGTCTGGCGGATATCGCGCGCGACCGCGACCGGGATCAGATTGAAGCCGCCGAGGCTGCGGTTCGTCGGGTCGAATGTGATCCAGCCAGCTCCAGGCAGGAAGACCTCCGCCCACGCATGGGTTGAACCCGCACCGCTCGATCCGATGCTCCCTTGTTCCGGATTGTAGAGATAGCCGGAGACGATTCTGGCTCCGAACCCGAGCATGCGCGCCGCTTCGGTGAACAGCACCGCGAAATCCCGGCATGACCCCCAAGCCGCGATTCAGGGTTTCTACCGGCGTTTGGGTGCCCTCATCCTCACGGCTCTGATACCGGACTGCTTGAGACACGCCGTTGCTGAGGTCCTTTAGCAGCGACAGCGTGTCAGTCCGACTTCCTCGAACGAACATTTGTGCCCAATTTCGCAGAGCACCAGCCGGGTCCGAGAACTGGGGGAGTGCGAGGGCGCCAGATCGGTCCAATCGTCGTCAGAATAGCGGAACGGGTACGACATGGCGGAGACCGCGATATCGAACACCGGCCATGCAACCGCGTCGAGCTGAAGCTCAGCGACGCTCGCGATCACCAGGCTGGAGGCCGTCATCTGAAACGTGGCCGTCGCGATCGCATTGCCAAACACATCGTGCGCCCAGGTCAACGCCGCAGGGGGCGTCACCGTGACGTTGCACGAAATCAAACGAAGCTCGCGGCTTTCGCGCGGACGAAGCATCAAGCGGTGCGGCAACAGGTGCACGTGTTCGTTGAATCGATAAGTCGTCGTGTGAAGAACCTTCAGCGTCGTCAACGAAAGCTCCGATTGGTCAGCCTCTGGCCTTGCCCTTATCCGGCGGTCCCCTTCGGGAAGTGTGGCCGAGTTGACGAGCCCATGCAAATGTCGCTCCAGATGACTGAAACCTGAGGCGACCAGGAGGAACACACCATGAAGAACCGGCCACCGCTTCCGAAGCATTTGAGCCGCCATAGGTATCACACGCTACTGGTCCGTCTGCAGATCGAGCTCGTCAAGCTGCAGCGCAGTGCGATTGAGCGCGGCCAGCGTATCCTTGTCATCGTCGAAGGTCGTGACGCCGCCGGCAAGGACGGCACCATCAAGTCGATTGTCGAACATCTAAGCCCGCGCGATACCCGCGTCGTAGCGCTGGGGCCGCCAAGCAATCGGGAACAGTGTTCATGGTACTTCCAGCGTCACGTTTCGCACTTGCCCGCGGCAGGAGAGATCGTGCTGTTCAATCGCAGTTGGTACAACCGTGCCGGAGTTGAGCGTGTCATGGGCTTTTGCACCAAGGAGGAAACCGAGGAATTCCTCGAGACCGTGCCGGCGTTCGAGGCAATGATCGAGCGTTCGGGTATCACCCTGCTCAAGTACTACCTGGATATTTCGAAACAGGAGCAGAAGCGACGGCTCGCTGACCGCCAAAGGGATCCCCTGAAGCAATGGAAGCTGAGCCCCATTGATGCCAAGGCGCAGAAGTATTGGAAGGCCTATTCCGAAGCACGGGACAAGATGCTGGACCGGACGCACACCGTCACCTCGCCCTGGACCTTGGTCCGAGCCGATGACAAGGAACATGCGCGACTCAACGCTATTCGCGATGTGCTGTGGAGGCTGAATTATCCGGGAAAGCACCGTCGCCTCCATAGGCCGGATCCGGCGGTGGTGTTTCCCTACAATAAAGCCTGCTACGAGCGCGGCCTGATCGAAGCTTAGACGGACTGCTGCCATCAGAAAATAGCAAGGTGTTAGCAGTTGGGTACGGCTCCGAGCGGCTGCTGCTCACCAGCTGTCAAAAAATACGCCGTATCGACGGGTGCGCCCAGAACCGTCGTTGTTCAGCTTCCTGTTGATTTAGATCATTACGGGCGGCTCCCAAAGCGGTGATCGTGATCGAAAATCGCGAGATGTGAAAGAGTGTCACATCGGCTGTTTATCGTTAGCAAGCTCTTCACCCGGCCTCCGCAGGGCGGGAAAGGGCGGTTGAGAGATTGATTGACAGATGAGCCGCCTCCACAAAGAGACGCACCTCGTTGCGCGCATCGGCTGGTTGAGAGCGGCTGTGCTTGGCGCCAATGACGGAATCATATCAACCGCAAGTCTTATCCTGGGAGTGGCGTCGGCTGCCGTCTCCCGAAGCGATGTTCTCTTGACCGGAATCGCCGGGCTGGTTGCCGGCGCCATGTCCATGGCGGCTGGCGAATATGTTTCAGTCAGTTCGCAGTCGGATACGGAGCATGCCGACCTCGCGCGTGAGAAGCGCGAACTGGCAGACGACCCGGTGTTTGAGAAGGAAGAACTCGCTCAAATTTATGTCGCGCGGGGCGTCGAGGCCGGCCTCGCTCGCGAGGTTTCGAAGCAATTGATGGCAAAGGACGCCTTGAGCGCGCACGCCCGGGACGAGCTTGGCATTTCGGAAATCAGCACCGCTCGTCCGGTGCAGGCAGCGTTGGCATCGGCCGCGACCTTCTCCGTCGGAGCGGTAGCGCCGCTTGCGCTTGTTCTGGTCTCGCCGTCCAACGTGTTGATCCCGGCCGTCGCTGCAGGTTCGTTGCTCTTCCTGTCACTGCTCGGCGCGATCGGCGCCAAGGCAGGGGGCGCCGGCCTGTTAAAGCCAACCATACGAGTGGCATTCTGGGGCGCCTGTGCGATGGCACTGACGGCCGGAATTGGCGCACTTGTTGGCAAGGTTGTGTGAGCGCCGCGATAGCCGCGCGCAGCAATATGCATGCCGTGCCGGCATCCGCGGAGTTGGTCGTTGCTTGGAAAATCTGCCTCTATACGAAAATCTGCCTCTATGCGAACGGCGACGGTGCGCGACAGCCACCGAAGCTGCTGCCAGGCCTTTCGGGGTCTTGGCGATCTGTTTTCGGGCGCGGGTCTTCAGGGTCATAAGGTCGTTGAGGTTTGTCCCAATGCAACTGTCTCCGGTGCGAGCGCGCTGCTGCGTCACGAGGGGAAATCGGCCGGCTGCATGTCGATGCGATCGGCGTGCAGCGACCAGTCTCCAATCTCTCGAAACTCGCAGAATTGTTGTTGAGCCAGTAAAGTCGCCTCGGTTGCATCACGTGCATCGACGTCGACGATGCGCTGGCAGATTTCGCAGGATTTCCCCCGTCGCCGATAACGTTCTTGAGGAAACGGACCGTGAAGTGGGCCATGGATACCTCGTTCGTTATGGAGCATGCCGTATGCGGGTTAATAGACGAAGGCTGGAGTTTCCAGCAGGTGATCATTCACGGCTACGACGCCGGGAATCGCCTCTGCAACAACACGAATGGCCGTACGCTCAGCGAGCGATGGCGCGAAGCCCCAGAGATCGATCGCACCGTTCTGCACGGTTGCATTCAGATTGAATGTATGAGCCCAGGGCTGCTTCCGGATTTCCTCCAAGAACCTCTTTCGGATCGCTGAATCGGACAGTGATATTTCGAGTTTCGGTATGGCGCTCACGATGGCTTGGAGCAGGTTGGCTCGGCTGACGATTCCGACGAGCTGGCCTTCCTTGTTGACGATGGGAACGCGTTTGACCTGACGCTCCTCGAGCAGCATAGCGATCTCATGCAGGGGCGTTTCGGGTGCCTCGGTCGCAACGTCCTGGGTCATGATGTCCTGAACCCTGATCGAGTGAGACTTGACGTAGTCGGTTGCAAGTTGGGCATCGCCGGTCAATAGGCGCAACCACCACGAGGAAGAGCGTTCCGTCCCGCTCTCGGCCCTGTGCAGCAAATCGCCCTCGCTCACGATTCCGATAACCTTGTTGTCGGTGTCGACGACCGGTACAGCGCTGATCCGACGATCCAGCAGCATTTGCGCGACTTGGCGAACCGTTGCGGTGGGCCCAACCGTAACCACCGGTGACACCATCACGTCTCGTGCTTGCATGGCAAACCTCCATATCGCCGTTGGCTCTCGGACATCCTGCCCGATCGTGAGTTGCCCCGTTTGATCGGGATCAAGCAGCACGAACTTCTCGGCGATAGATGACGTCGTGCTCGTCGCGCAAGACGGGGGTCCAGCCTCCGTCGCTAACAGCCTTGGCAAAATCCCGCGCCAGCGCGCCGCTTCGAGCTGCTGTTCGGCATCCTGCAACGATCGCGCAACCCAGATATTTTAAGCGAAGGACCGGCTGTCAAGTCGAGCATGCGAAGTTGTTTTTGGGTGGGCGGCGCGGCTCGAAGGGACCCGCGCGATGAAATCGGCGCTCACGACCCTCGTCTCGTCATTTTCCGACAATCAAAAGAAGACGGCGGACGAGCTGCTCGCGCCGCAGATGGGTGTGATGCCGATGATGTCGGCGATGCGGGGCGGAGCGACGATGGGCATGGGAATGCAGCCCGGCAAGCCGAGGCAATGACCTTGAGGAGCGGCACTTCCTCAGGCGGTCCCCGTTGGCTGGGTGGGCGCCCCACGAATAAAGGCCAGTGAATCTTACGGGACTGCCGCTGTTGATCTAGCGCAACAATGATGGCATAGGCGCCGCTAAGCTCCAACGAACGATAGGAGCGAGCGATGTCGGTGCAGGGCCATCCCGCGTATCGAGAGCGCCCTCGGCAGGGCATGTCCACGAAATCAAATGCCGGCGTGGTTCTGATCGGATTCCTGATCATCGCCGGCGCGCTGCTGTTCACCGAGCACAGGGCGCACGTGCTCGGTCTTCTGATCTGGGCTGCCGCTGCTCGCTTGCCTGCTGATGCACATGTTCATGCATCACAGCGGCCACGGCCACCATCACGCAGAGCCCCCGCCGTCGGACGGAAGGAGGGAGTGATGCACGACACAGCGCCCGCCTATGGCCTCTGGGGCCTGGTCATCGTCAATTCGGTGGTCTTCATCCTGTTCGCCTACAGCTTCTTCAAGCCGCAGATCTCGCGCGACTGGCGCTCGTTCGGCGCCTTCAGCGCTTTCCTGGTGGCGCTGTTCGTAGAGATGTACGGCTTCCCGCTCACGATCTACTTCCTTTCGGGCTGGCTACAGTCGCACTACCCGAACATCGACTGGTTCTCGCACGACGCCGGCCACCTGCTCGAGATGATGTTCGGCTGGAAGACAAATCCGCACGCCGGACCGTTCCACATCCTGAGCTTCATCTTCATCGGCGCGGGCTTCGTGCTGATCTCCGCCGCGTGGAGAGTGCTGTACGATGCGCAGCAGACCCGCAGCCTCGCGACCACCGGCCCCTACAGCTACGTCCGGCACCCGCAGTACGTCGGTTTCATCCTCGTCATGTTCGGCTTTCTGCTGCAGTGGCCGACGATCCTCACGCTGGCGATGTTTCCGGTGCTGACCGTCATGTACGTGAAGCTGGCGCGCGGCGAGGAGCGGGACGCGAGAGCGCAGTTCGCCGGCGCATACGACCGGTATGCCAGGGAGGTGCCGGGATTCATTCCGAAGCTCGGTCGTGTTCTGGGACGGGCACCCACGGGCGACTACCGCCACGGCTGATGGAGGCGGCCCGATGCGGAAGGCAGGAGCTCGGTGGACACTTTCCTTCCTCCTGCTCGCCGGATCAGGAGTCCTGCTGATCGGCGTCGGTATCTACTTCCTGTTCGTCCGGCCGTCGCTGCTGCCCGAGGACATCAGGTTCATGAAACTGACCCCGGCCGAGTTGCAGCTGGTCAAACTTGGATCGTGGCTGGTTCACGTGTTTCGCGTGATGGGCGGCTACATCGCCGCCACCGGCGTTCTCGCGATCACTTTGGCGGCCACGTCCTTCCGCGATCACCATCCGCTCGCTGCGGCCGGCTCCATGGTCGCCGGCGCTGCGTCGATCGGCTGGATGGCGGCCGTCAACTTCATGATCGATTCCGACTTCAAATGGGTGTTGCTGGGAATGGCCCTGGTGTGGGCGTTCAGCCTGGCAGCCTTCGCATGGGAGGCGACCCGTTCATGACGCCTGTCTTCACGGCGAAAGGACTGACCAAGACCTACGTCTCCGGCGAAGTGATGGTGCATGCCCTGAACGATGTCGATCTCGAGATCGCCGAGAGGGAAGTCGTGGTGCTGCTCGGTCCATCCGGCAGCGGCAAGACGACCCTGCTCAACATCATGGGCGGTCTCGACCGGCCGACCAGCGGCAGGCTGCTCTTCCGCGACCTCGACCTGACCGACCTGGAAGACCGCGAGCTCACGAAGTATCGCCGCGACCACGTCGGCTTTGTCTTCCAGTTCTACAATCTGGTGCCGAGCCTCACCGCCTATGAAAACGTGGCGCTGGTGACGGAGGTTTCCAACCAACCGATGCGTCCCGCCGACGCGTTGGCTCTGGTGGGTCTGGAAGAGCGAATGCACCACTTTCCGGCCCAGCTATCCGGCGGCGAGCAACAGCGCGTGGCGATAGCCCGTGCGATTGCGAAACGCCCGGCGGTGCTGCTCTGCGACGAGCCGACCGGGGCGCTGGACTCGAAAACCGGCATTCGCGTCATCGAGGCGCTGCTCGGGGTGAATCGGCAGCTCGGCACCACGACCGTCATTATTACGCACAACGCCAGCATTCAGGAGGTCGCCGACCGGGTGCTGTTCTTCGCCGACGGCCGGATCTCCAGAATCCGGACGAACGAGACCCGGCGGGAAGCGGCCGAGCTCACCTGGTGACGGCATGACCACGCTCGACATCAAGCTGTTTCGGGACGTCAGGCGGCTCTGGGCGCAGGTGCTCGCCGTAGCGCTGGTCGTCGGAGGGGGCGTGGCGACGCTGGTGCTCGCGGTCGGCTCCCATCGATCGTTGGAGGAGACCCGGATCGCGTACTACGAACGCTACGGCTTCGGCGACGTATTCGCTCAGGCCAAGCGCTCACCCAAGGCGCTCGCCGGCAGGATCGGCGAGATAGCCGGCGTCGCCGCCGTCGACACCCGGATCGCCAAGCTCGCGTTGCTGGATATTCCCGGGTTCTCGGAGCCCGCCAGCGCGCAGTTCGTTTCGCTGCCCGACAGCGGCGAGCCGCATCTCAATCGGCTCTACATACGCTCCGGACGCCTTCCCGACCCGGGACGGACCGAAGAAGTCGTGGTCAACCAGCCGTTCGCCCGGGCCCACGGCTTCTCGGAAGGGGCGCGGTTCTCGGCCATCCTGAACGGCAAGAAGCGCGAGCTCGTCATCGTCGGCACGGCGCTGTCACCGGAGTTCGTGTACACCGTCGGGCCGGGCGATCTGATGCCGGATGACCGTCGCTACGCCATCGTATGGATGTCCGAAAAGGCGCTCGCCAGCGTCTACGATCTCGACGGTGCCTTCTCCGCGGTGTCTGTCAAGCTGCAGCCCGGCGCTTCGGAGCGCGAGGTGATCTCGCGGCTCGACGACTTGCTCGATCCCTACGGCGGGCAGGCGGCCCACGGCCGGAAGGACCAGACCTCGCACGCGTGGCTCGATCATGAACTCGACATGCTCAACAACATGAGCCGCACGCTGCCGCCGATCTTCCTTCTGGTGTCCGCCTTCCTGGTCAATCTCACCTTGAGCCGGCTGGTCGCGCTCGAGCGCGAGCAGATCGGTCTTCTTAAGGCGATAGGCTACGCCGACAGCAGCATCGTTCTGCACTATTTCAAGTTCGTCGCTCTCATTGTCGCGACAGGGATCGTTTTGGGCAGCGTTACCGGGACTTGGCTCGGATTACGGATCACCGCGCTGTTCGGAGACTTCTTTCACTTCCCATTCCTAGTTTTCGCGAAGGCGCCGGATCTGTACGTCACGGCCGGCGCCCTCAGCGCGGCCGCCGCTGCCATCGGCGCGCTGCGGGCGCTGCGCGAGGTGGTGAAGCTGCCGCCGGCGGTCGCCATGCAACCGCCGGCCCCTCTGGTCTATCGGCGGCTGCTTCCGTCGAGCATCCAGCTCGACCAGATCGTGTCGCAACCGACGTTGATGATGGTCCGCAACATCGCGCGGCATCCGGTCCGGGCGGCCTTCACGGCACTTGGGATGGCACTGGCCACCGCGATCCTGGTCGCCTCGCTGTTCACGCGGGACACGATGGAGCAACTGATCGACGTGACCTACTTCCTCGCTGACCGGCAGGACGCGACCATCGGCTTTTCCGAGAAGCGGATCAAGAACGTGGTGGAGCAAGTGAACAGGCTCCCGGGCGTTCTCGCCGCCGAGCCATTCCGCGAGGTGCCCGTCCGGATCCGTTATGGCAACGTCGAACGGCGGATCACGATCAGCGGCCGGCCCGCCGATGCCGATCTGCGGCGCCTCATCGACGTCGACCTTCGACCGGTCGTGCTTCCGGAGACGGGTCTCGCGATCTCCAGCATGCTCGGTCACATCCTCGGGGTGGGGGCCGGCGATACCGTCGAGGTCGATCTGCTGGAGGGCGCCCGACGCACCGTGACGATTCCGATCGTGGCGACCGTCGAGGACTACTTCGGCATCAGGGGGATGATGGACATCGAGGCGCTCCGCAAGCTGATGCGTGAGGCGCCCGTCGTGAACAGCGTGAACCTCAGCCTCGACGAGAAAAGAAAGGAGGACTTCTACGCGGCGGTAAAGTCCATGCCGACGGTCGGCGGCGTGGCACTGCAGCGCGTGTCGCTGGCAAACTTCCGTAAGACCGTCGCGCTGCTCGTCACGACGATGGCGAGCATCTACACCGGGCTTGCCGCCGTGATCGCGTTCGGCGTCGTCTACAACAACGCCCGGATCTCGCTATCAGAACGGGCGCGGGAGCTGGCAAGCTTGCGCGTGCTCGACTTCACTCGCGGTGAGGTGCTGCGAATTCTCCTGCTCGAGCTCGCCATTCTGACGCTGGTCGCCCAGCCACCCGGTTGGGTGATGGGCTACGGGCTAGCGTGGGTCATGAAGACGAACCTCGCCGGCGAACTGATGCGTGTCCGGCTGGTGGTCGAGCATTCGACCTATGTCGTCGCCACGTGCGTGGTGGTACTGGCTGCGATCGCTTCCGCAGCGGTCATTCGCGAACGGATCGACAAACTGGACCTCGTCGCGGTCCTCAAGACGAGGGACTAGCCATGCCGGCAGACTGGACCAAACGTATTATCGGCGCTGCAGCCCTAGCCGCGATCGCGGGAGGGCTGGCCTGGTTCGCCTGGCCCCGGCCGGTTCTCGTCGATCTCGCCACCGTCGCAAAGGGCCCGATCGAAGTCACGGCGGACGACGACGGCAAGACCCATGTCCGCCACATCTACACCGTCTCGGCGCCCATCGCTGGGAAGGTACTTAGAATTTCGCATCCGCTCGGCGAGAAGGGACCTTCGCTTCACGTCGGCGACGAGGTGGTCGCCAACCAGACCGTCATTGCCCTAATGCAGCCGACGCTACCCGGCTTCATCGACGTCCGGTCGCGGGACCAGCTTCAAGCCGAGGTCTTGGCTGCGGACGCCGCCATCCAGCAGCAAGAGGCCGAGGTGCAGCGGATCGAAGCTGCCCTGGATTTCTCGCGGACTGAATTCCAGCGGGCGCAGACGCTCTCGCGGACGCAGACCATCTCCACCCAAGCATTCGACAAGGCGAAGTTCGATGTGGCCACGAACGAGGCCGCTTTGGCGAGTGCCAAGGCTCAGGTCGACATGCGTCGCGCGGTGCGCACCAGCCTCGCGGCGCGGTTGATGGACCCGGCCAATGCCTCCCCATCGGCGGAGCCAACGTGCTGCGTCAGGGTGCTCGCGCCGGCGAGCGGAAGGGTGCTGAAGATCATCCAGGACAGCGAGGCGACGGTCCTGCCTGGGACGCCCCTCGTCGACATCGGCAATCCTCTTGATCTGGAGGTGGTGGCGGACCTGCTCTCGACGGACGCCGTCCAGATCAAGGTGGGCGCGCCGGTCCGAATCGACGGCTGGGGCGGGCAGCCCATTAAGGGGAAGGTCGTGCGTGTGGACCCCGCTGGCTTCCTGAAGGTCTCGGCGCTAGGGATTGAGGAACAGCGGGTCCGGGTAACCGTCGATTTCGATGACCCGCCGCAGGCTTGGTCGCAACTAGGTCACGATTACCGTGTCGCGGTCCACGTGACCACTTGGAGCGCTCAGGACGTCCTGACCGTGCCGGTAAGCGCCCTATTCCGAAAGGGTGATCAGTGGGCCGTTTTTGCCGATGAGAACGGTCGTGCGCGGGCCAAGCCAGTTGATATTGGTCACCGCAATAACCGGTTCGCCGAGGTGGTGTCTGGACTGACCGCGGGGGATCGCGTCGTCGTACATCCAAGCGACCGAATTGCCGGCGGAAGCAGGATTGCGCAGCGAGGCGCACCATGACTAGCGCAAAGCGGACGTTGGGAGGGACCCGCACGCCGGCGATGGGCCCAACTCCGCTAAGGAGCCGCAGTCCCACTTCGGGAGTGCATGGCAGTCGTATCTTTGTGCGGACCCACCTGTTTCCCGGATGCGTCAGGTGACGTGGAATGTCGCTGCCCTTGAAGCGGGACGTGCCGAAATCACCGTACGGGGCAACCGAGCAGCACTGGTGCTTCGGCGGGAATGCTCCCTTAGAGACCGTTCTCTTTTCGGTCTCGCACCACCGTTCACCGCGAACTCTGCGCGCTGGATACGACGCCCTTGGCCAGGTGTCGTGGTGCGTGAATGTGAACGCGAGACACCATTCCTGATCCCAGGTTTTAAGAATGTGCGATATCATTGTGCAGCCGCGGTCGAAGACTATGGGTCCCCGATGATGAATGCTATGGTCCGCCATATTACCGAAGGGGAGCTTCGGCTTGAGCGGAGGGAAAGACCTTTAAGGCAAGAAGAATTTTGTCTGGACCTGCAACAAGGCACGAAGGAACAGGCGTGCAATAATGTGGTCGCGATTATGCGGATCACGGACCTGACAGCTTAAGGCTCGTTTCTTCGGGCGGATGGCGGACGCGACAACGCGCCATCCTCGCGGAGCCGATCACCTGGTCCCATGTATAAACGCTTGCATCTCCTCCAGGGCCAGCTTGCCATCCTTATTGCTATCCATTGCCTTGAAAATCCGTTCGTGAGCTGCCTGAAACTCCTGCAGTGAGATGGTCCCATCGCCATCGGCGTCCATCAGAGCAAACATCAAACGCATCATAAAAGGTGATCCCATCGCGCTCCCGCACATCATGCCGCGCCCCATCATACGTCCTTCCATCATTCCGTGCCCCATCATGCCGCCTTGCCCCATCGTGCTCGCGCCTGCCTGGCCCGTGGGATGCGACTGCATTTGTTGCTGATCTGGCTGGGGTGTCATTCGGTCCCGTGCAATCGCACCGACAACGCCGTACGTCAGGATGAGAGCAGTTATCGTGAGTCCTAAAGCGCGCGTGTACATTTCGAACCTCCTCCGAAACGTTTGGCCTTTCTCCATTAAATTCGGCACGAGTGATATTGATCCTCTGGTCCCAGCTTTCGCTTACGCACCCCGCACACACTACGACAGGGTGCAGGGCCGCTTCGGGGCAGAATGCGACTTCCGGGAATGGCGGATCTTAACGCAAAGCGGGCTTTCGTTGGGGGTAAGCTCGCGAAAGGAGCAAAATCTGTAAACGGTCAAACCAAGCGGTTCTGGTGACGAGAAGGAAAGCTGGGCTGACGCATTGATCCTCCTCAATGCCAAAGCAGGCTTACGGGCGATGATTTAGCGCTACCGAGGACGGCCTGAGCGGCCGCGGAATGCCCCATGAGCCAAGGAAATCCGCTGTGGGAGAGCTGCGCAATCGGGTTGTTCAGATCAGGTACTTCGGCGATCCTGACGGGTTGGAGGTGGTCGACGCTCCTCTTCCAACGGCCGGCCGAGGCGAGGTGCGAGTTCACGTGCTTGCGTCGAGCGTCGTGTTCACCGATGTGGTGATCCGGCGTCACCTTTATCCGCAAACGATTTCTCTCAAGCCGCCTTTCGTGCTGGGCTACGACGTTGTCGGGGAAATCGATCAGCTGGGACCGGACGTAACGGGCTTCAAGCTTGGCGACCGAGTAGCTGACATGACCGTGGTGGGCTCGAATGCCGCCTACCGAACCCTCCGGGCCGGGGAGGCGACCCGCGTGCCACCAGGCGTGGACGTGGCGGAGGCGGCCGCCTTGATCCTAAGCTGGACAACCGCCTACCAACTCCTACACCGCGCGTCCCGCGTGAAGCGGGGGCAGCGCGTCCTCGTGCATGGCGCGGCTGGCGCTGTCGGCCAGGCGCTGCTCACGCTCGGCAGGATGGCGGGGCTTGAGCTGTGGGGCACGGCGCGTGGGGATCACGCCGCATTGGTGCGCGAACTGGGCGGCACGCCGATCGATTACCAGCGCGAAGACTTTACGAAGGTCGTGCCAGGCGGCTTCGATGTCGTGTTCGACGGAATTGGAGAGGATGGCTGTCGCCGCTCGTTGGCGGCACTCAAGCGGGGCGGCATGCTCTGTGCCTACGGCTACACGGCGGGTGTACAGGCGCACAGTAGCCTGTTCAGCATCTTGACGTGGACGGCGCGCTTATATGTATTGGGGTGGTTGTCCGGCGGCAGGCGGGTCTACTTCTACTCGATCAATTTGATGCGGGCGCGACATCCGGCCTGGTTCCGCGAAGATTTGGCGCGGCTCTTCGAAATGTTGGCGGCTCGCGCCATTCAGCCACGCGTTGCCGAGCGAATCTCCTTCGCTGAAGTTGCTGAGGCGCACCGGCGTCTGGAAGCGGGCGGTCTGGAAGGAAAGCTCGTCCTTTGCCCAGATCTGCCGTCGCGCCATCAATGAGAGCGCGAGCTCACGGTGTAGACGTCGAGACCTCGTGTGCCGTCAGGCGCATTCGGTCTTGCCGCGGTCCGCGGCTACCTCGACCCTCGAGAAAGCAGTATGTCGTCCCAGACGACGCGACGGCCGGTCGTCCGTGTTTGATCTAGCGCAAGAAACTGGGATCGCTTTCAAGATAGCTTCCATCATTCAATGGTCCATTGGAGGTCGCAATGATCATTGAGCGTCTATCCCGGGAACACCGCAACATTGAGATGCTGCTCGCCGTGCTTGAGCGCGAGCTTGAGATTTTCGATCGTGGGGGCCACCCCGACTATGAGGTCATTCGCGCGATCATCAGCTACTTCGAGCTCTATCCGGAGCTGTATCATCATCCCCAAGAAGAATTGGTCTTTGCCAAGCTAAGCTTCGAGATCCAGCCGCGGCGGCAAGGGTTGGCGATCTAACGCTTGAGCACCAAAAAGGGACCCAGCGTTTGCGCCGCGTCGCTCAGGCGATCGACAGTGTTCTGGCGGATCGGGAGATTCTTCGGCAAAATGTGGACAACATCGTTCGCGATTTCATAGAGAGCGAGCGGCGTCACATCATGATCGAAGACCGCGATTTCTTCCCCGCCGCCCTTAGGGTTCTAAAGCCGTCAGATTGGACTGAGATCGCTTCGGCCTCAACGAATCATGAGGATCCGCTGTTTAGCGAGGCTGCTGAAGAAACCTTCGACGCGCTACGAGCGCGCATCTTGCGGATGGAGCAAGAGTCCGAAGCTGAACGGCACTAGAAGTGCAGTCAAGGGCCGCATGATTTCTGATCAAAATGCTTCAAGGCAAACGCCAAAAGGAATTGACGCCCAGTGGGGTTGGCTAGTTGATGGAGCGTCCAAATGGCAGATTGTGTGATTGTTCGAGCCTACGGAAGGCAATTAGATCAATTGCGTGCAGAAGCGTTCCGCATTGCACGAGGACGACAAATCGACTGGTGGATAGACCGTGGCGACAAAGGGACGCATTTTTTCTTCGAGAGTGCTGAAGCAAAACAAGCGTTCACCTCAATGTGCGACAACTTCGCCGTCCCGTACGTCGAAGCCTAATCATTTAATCTAATCGTGGCTGTCGCTCTTGTTCGTTCTCGCCCGTACCGCACTGGCGATCCGGCTGGTTGCGGCCACGGTTTGCGCGGAACCCTCCGACTCGATCCCACTTTGTTGTTCGCTGGGATGGGCGGCGCGGGCGAGCAGATGGAATTGCGAAGCGCGAACAGGTCTGTTGGATCGTCCGGCACCGTGGTGAGTGAAGACCGCGAGTCAAGTCCGGGCCGTGTCTTCAGGTGCCGGGATCTCTCCGATCGCACTCCGGGCATCGGCCATCTGTGGCGGCGCCGAGTTGACGGCCGAATTCTTCCCTGAGGACGTCCGATGCCCAGAACTCGCCATCGCTCTTGATGATTCTTTTCGCCCGCTCAAAGGCATGGCTCTCGGCGGCATCGTCGCCGACGCGGATGATAACCCGATCGTGGAAAGGACAGACAATCGTGGCACGGGTGGTTTCGAGCGCGTAGCGCACAACCGCGGTCAGATCGTCGGCATGAATTTTGCTGGACATCGTGGCTCTCCTGTCGACGTCGCGGAGCGAAATGCAAATCAACCCCGGGCTTCTGAAAAGGAGGTCGGCATGCTTACAAACCCCAATTCCTCGGGTCCGCATTGATCCAGCTCAACAACGGATGTCGCATGCTCCAATCGCCGTAAGGGGGCTCTATGATCATCCGCAATTTCGCCGAGGCGCAACTCAAAGGTCGCCTCCACGTCAGCTGCCGGAAGAACGAGCAAATCGTTGATCTAGATCATTTCGCCATACTGCCAAGATCGCATGCTGCGCACCGGACACGAGCGAGCTTCTATATGGCACCGGTCTCAACACCGCATGATGAAAAATGCCCTCGCTGTCGTTCCAGGTTAGTACACCTCGAGTGGCACGAACGCGTCAATGCTCAGGAGGCCCATGAGCTCTGGCGCTGCTGGAACTGCAAAAGCGAATTTGTCACCGCCGTCGCTCCTGACAGGACAGAGTCGTCAGTGGCTGGGATCACCGAACCATTCTTTACGAACCTGCTCGTCTGATCAGTTCCGCTTGAGCGGATCGACAAGGAAATCGTTCGATGTCCTTGGTTAATGCATCGCCTCATCATCTCGAGCACTGACATGAAGTTTCGGACGCTGATGGTCGCCGCGATTGTCGCCATGCTCCCGCAATTTAATGCGGGAGCACAGGTGAACTTGTCGGCTGGCAGCACCTCGCCCCAACTGTCCGACCTTATGATCGCGCTACAATTCCAACACATCAAATTATGGTTGGCCGGAAAGCTAGGCAACTGGGACTTGGCGAATTATGAGCTTCGGCAAATCCAGGCAAGCTTGCGGAAGGCAACGCCGCCTCCCTCCGAAGGCTTGCGCTCGTCCCAAACTACCGAACAGCTGCAATCTCTGGATCGCGCGATCCAACAGAAGGATGGTGCAGCTTTCGCCAAGGCTTACTCGGATCTCACGAACGGATGCAACGCCTGCCACCGCGCCAGCGGATTCGGTTCGATCACCATCCAGGTGCCGGTCAACTCGCCGTTCAGCGATCAGCTGTTCGCGGATCAGATCGCGCAGGGTCGCGCGCTCGCTCGCGGGACCTGCGGCCTCTGTCACGTCGTCTCGGATGCTGCAAGGGAAACACCAGCCTTTCGCGAGCTATGGCTGATTTTGGGTGACGCGGCCTGATCAGGCGGCGTGGCTTTCAGTGTTCGGAATGACTTCGATTCCGTCGATGAACTTTACACCGGCGATGACTTTC
>NZ_JASAUS010000114.1:0-26934 GCF_029953005.1 Bradyrhizobium sp. Mp27
AGTCTCGGTCATGGCGTATCGCTCTCCTCGAGAGGTTCTGGCAGGCTCGTCACCCGCCTCGATACGCCGCCTTCCTCACACCGTCATCACCCAGATTCCGCCATAGCTCACGGTCACTCTGCCGATACCTACCTTTTGTCTATCGACATCAATCGTGGCTTCTGCCCCAATTGACAACCTCCGTGCAGGCGCGGAGGTTGAGTCTTGTCTGCGACACGCGGACGAAGGGGCGCACTCACAAAGCCTGCACGGTGTATCGGCATAGAGCCCCGCTCGAGGGGTTAACGACTCGGACGCGCGTGACGATCCTGGCGCGCGTTGGATGATTGTGCGGAGCAGCAGGGACAATTGGCTGCATCGCACCGGGCTGAGGACCGGGATCGTAGTGGCAGGCCGCTCAGAAGGGTGGCTTAGGGGAGGAATGCATGTCTTCAATTGAAAGCGCTGGGACACTTTCGGGCGCCGGCGCAGGTTTTCTTGATCGTGAGCGGACCATCGCGACCGCCGGGTTCAATCGCTGGCTGGTGCCGCCGGCTGCGCTCTGCATCCATCTCTGCATCGGCATGGCTTACGGCTTCTCGGTGTTCTGGTTGCCGCTGTCGCGCGCGATCGGACTGAACGCGCCAAAGGCCTGCGGGGATATTTCGCTGCTCCAGGAGCTGTTCACGACCAGTTGCGACTGGAAGGTCGCCAGCATGGGGTGGATGTACACGCTGTTCTTCGTGCTGCTTGGCATTGCGGCTGCGGTCTGGGGCGGCTGGCTGGAGCGCGTGGGTCCGCGCAAGGCCGGCTTCGTCTCGGCGCTGTGCTGGTGCGGCGGCCTCTTCCTCGGTGCGATCGGAATCTACACCCATCAGCTCTGGCTGCTGTGGCTGGGTTCGGGCGTGATCGGCGGCATCGGTCTCGGCCTTGGCTATATTTCGCCGGTGTCGACGCTGGTGAAGTGGTTTCCGGACCGCCGCGGCATGGCGACCGGCATGGCCATCATGGGCTTCGGCGGCGGCGCCATGATCGGCGCGCCGCTGGCGAACCTGTTGATGAACTACTTCAAGACCCCGACCTCGGTCGGCGTCTGGGAGACCTTCGTCGCGATGGGCGTCATCTACTTCGTGTTCATGATGATCGGCGCGTTCCGCTATCGCTTGCCGCCGCCCGGCTGGCAGCCCGAGGGCTGGACCCCGCCGTCCAAGGCCAACGCGATGATCTCGAAGAGCAACGTCCATCTCAACGACGCGCACAAGACGCCGCAGTTCTGGCTGATCTGGTGGGTGCTGTGCCTGAACGTGTCGGCCGGCATCGGCGTGATCGGCATGGCTTCGCCGATGCTGCAGGAGATCTTCGGCGGCAAGCTGATCGGCCTTCCGGATGTCGGCTTCAATGCGCTCGATGCCGGGCAGAAGGCGCAGATCGCCGCGATCGCCGCGGGCTTCGCCGGATTGCTGTCGCTGTTCAACATCGGCGGCCGCTTCTTCTGGGCGTCGCTGTCGG
The DNA here is from genome assembly GCF_029953005.1 of Bradyrhizobium sp. Mp27. NCBI lineage: Bacteria > Pseudomonadati > Pseudomonadota > Alphaproteobacteria > Hyphomicrobiales > Nitrobacteraceae > Bradyrhizobium > Bradyrhizobium sp. Mp27. Next base: position 1,489 of record NZ_JASAUS010000114.1, read on the forward strand.
ACAAGATCGGGCGCAAGAACACCTACTACACCTTCTTCATCCTCGGCATCGTGCTCTATGCGCTGGCGCCGACCTTTGCCGCGATGGGTTCGAAGCTGCTGTTCGTGCTCGGCTTCGGCATCATCCTGTCGATGTATGGCGGCGGGTTCGCCACCGTACCGGCCTATCTTGCCGACATGTTCGGGACCCAGTTCGTCGGCGCCATCCACGGCCGGCTGCTGACCGCGTGGTCCACCGCGGGCATCATCGGCCCCGTCGTGGTTAACTACATCCGCGAGTTCCAGCTCGCGGCAGGCGTGCCGCGCGACCAGCTCTACAACACCACCATGTACATTCTCTGTGCGATGCTGATCGCTGGCCTGATCTGCAACTACCTGATCAAGCCTCGATTCGAAGTGGCACATGAAGGAGGCCGATGTCGCCAAGCTGCAGGCGGCGAGTGCCAGCGCCGCCGCCGCGGGGCCGCACGGCTCCTACGGCATCGGGTTTGGCGGGCTTGACGCCAAGGCGGCGCTATTCTGGGCCGTCGTCGGTCTTCCCCTGCTCTGGGGTGTCTGGAAGACGCTGGAGAGCGCGGTCAAGATACTCTGATCGCCATCGAGACGGTCGCGGGACGCTCATCAGTGCGTCCCCCGGGGTTCGCCTTTCTAGACATCATCAAGAATGGGACTTAGGGGATTTAAATGCTTCGCACCCGAATTTGCCTTGCGGCCGTGTTGCTTGTTGCTGGTCTTCATGCCGCATACGCGCAGACCGCGACGACACCGGCGGCGCCCGCTGCAACGACCGAAGCCAAGCCGGGCAAGATCAAGCTCACCATGCAGAAGCTGAAGGACATGAAGGCCAAGTGGGCGGCCAACAAGCCGAAGCTCAAGGCCTGCCGCGCCGACGTGAAGTCCAAGGGCCTCGCTGGCGACGACCGCTGGTTCTACATCGAAGAGTGCATGAACAAGACGTGAGGCCGCGCCACAAATCGGGTCGATGAAGGGGCACGGAGCCGGGCCGGTTGCATGCCCCTTAAATGCTTATCGGGACGCATGAATTCTCTTGGCATCTGGTATGCCACAGGCTAGAGTTGGACTCGTTCTAAAGAAGAGATACGAGACGCATCGATGAGTCACGACGTGCACGAGGTCCGCCCGTTCGAACATCCGGGCGAGGGACGGAAGCGAGCCAAGGCTACGCCCAAGGGGCGGCAGGTCGATCCCACCGCCGCGCACGAAATCGAGCAGCTGCTCGGCGACAAGCCGCGGCGGCGCGATCTGCTGATCGAATATCTGCACCTGATCCAGGACAAGTATCACCAGATCTCGGCCGCGCATCTCGCCGCGCTCGCCGACGAGATGAAGCTCGCCTTCGCCGAGGTGTTCGAGACCGCGACCTTCTACGCGCATTTCGACGTGGTAAAGGAAGGCGAGCCTGATATCGCGCCGCTGACGATCCGCGTCTGCGATTCTCTCACTTGCGCGATGCTGGGCGGCGAGAAACTGCTCGCCGATCTGCAGAGCACATCGGGTCCGGGCATCCGCGTCGTGCGCGCGCCCTGCGTCGGCCGCTGCGATACCGCGCCGGCGGCTGAGGTCGGCCATAACTTCGTCGATCACGCGACCGTGGCCAATGTGATGGCGGCGGCGAAGGGCGGCGACACCCACGCGCATCTGCCTGAGTACGTTGGCTACGACGCCTATGTCGCCGGCGGCGGCTACAAGCTGCTCAATCGCGTGCGCTCGGGCGAATTGCCGAAGGACGATCTGTTGAAGGCGCTCGACGACGCCTCGCTGCGCGGCCTCGGCGGCGCCGGCTTCCCGACGGGCCGGAAATGGCGCGCAGTGCTGGGCGAACCCGGTCCGCGGCTGATGGCGATCAATGGCGACGAGGGCGAGCCCGGCACGTTCAAGGACCGCGTCTATCTCGAAAGCGATCCGCATCGCTTCATCGAAGGCATGCTGCTCGGCGCGCATGTCGTGCAGGCCTCCGACATCTACATCTATCTGCGCGACGAATATCCCGCATCGCGCGAGATCCTCGAGCGCGAGATCGCAAAGCTTCCGCCGGGCGGTCCGACGCTGCACATGCGCCGCGGCGCCGGCGCCTATATCTGCGGCGAGGAATCCTCGCTGCTCGAAAGCATCGAGGGCAAGCGCGGGCTGCCCAGGCACAAGCCGCCTTATCCGTTCCAGGTCGGCCTGTTCGGCCTGCCGACGTTGATCAACAACATCGAGACGCTGTGGTGGGTGCGCGACATCGTCGAGAAGGGCGCGGACTGGTGGAAGGGCAATGGCCGCCATGAGCGTCACGGCCTGCGCAGCTTCTCGGTCTCGGGCCGCGTCAAGAACCCCGGCATGAAGCTGGCGCCCGCCGGCATCACCGTGCGCGAATTGATCGACGAATATTGCGGCGGCATGGCCGACGGGCATCAGTTCTACGCGTACTTGCCGGGCGGCGCGTCGGGCGGCATCCTGCCGGCGTCCATGGATAACATCCCGCTGGATTTCGGCACGCTGGAGAAATACGGCTGCTTCATCGGCTCGGCGGCGATCGTGATCCTGTCGCAAAAGGACAGCGTGCGCGCGGCCGCGCTGAACCTGATGAAGTTCTTCGAGGACGAGAGCTGCGGCCAGTGCACGCCGTGCCGTGTCGGAACCCAGAAGGCGGCGCAGCTGATGCAGAAGCCGGTCTGGAACCGCGCACTTCTGGAAGAATTGAGCCAAGCGATGCGCGATGCATCGATCTGCGGGCTCGGACAGGCGGCATCGAATCCGCTGGCTACCGTGATCAAATATTTCCCTGACGAGTTCAAGGAAGCGGCCGAATGACCAAGATTACGTTCGAACTCGACGGCAAGCAGGTCGAGGCCAAACCCGGCGAGACGATCTGGCAAGTTGCAAAACGCCAGGGCCGCGAGATTCCGCATCTGTGCTATTCGCCGGCGCCCGACTACCGCCCCGACGGCAATTGCCGCGCCTGCATGGTCGAGATCGAGGGCGAGCGCGTGCTCGCCGCGTCCTGCAAGCGCACGCCGTCGGTCGGCATGAAGGTGAAGACCGAATCCGCGCGTGCGGTGTCCGCGCAGAAGATGGTGATGGAGCTGCTCGTCGCCGACCAGCCGGCGCGCGAGACCTCGCACGATCCGGATTCGAAGTTCTGGCATTGGGCCGAGACCACAGGCGTCACCGAAAGCCGCTTCCCCGCCGCCGAGCGCTGGGCGACCGACGCCAGCCATCCGGCGATGCGTGTCAACCTCGACGCCTGCATCCAGTGCGGCCTCTGCGTGCGCGCCTGCCGCGAGGTCCAGGTCAACGACGTCATCGGTATGGCGTATCGCAGCCATGGCTCGAAGATCGTGTTCGACTTCGACGATCCCATGGGGGAGTCCACCTGCGTTGCCTGCGGCGAGTGCGTGCAGGCCTGCCCGACCGGTGCGCTGATGCCGGCCGTCATGCTGGATGAGAAGCAGACCCGTGTCGTCTATGCCGACAAGAAGGTGGATTCGCTCTGCCCGTTCTGTGGCGTCGGCTGCCAGGTGACCTACGAGGTCAAGGACGAGAAGGTGATCTATGCGGAAGGCCGCGACGGCCCGGCCAATCACAACCGTCTCTGCGTCAAGGGCCGGTTCGGCTTCGACTACATCCACCATCCGCATCGTCTGACCAAGCCGCTGGTGCGGCTGCCGAATGCGAAGAAGGATTCCAACGATCAGGTCGACCCGGCCAATCCCTTCACGCATTTCCGCGAAGCGAACTGGGAAGAAGCGCTCGACATCGCGGCCAAGGGCCTCGTCAAGATCCGCGACGAGAAGGGCGTGAAGGCGCTGGCCGGCTTCGGCTCGGCCAAGGGCTCGAACGAAGAGGCCTATCTGTTCCAGAAGCTGGTGCGCACCGGCTTTGGCTCGAACAATGTCGACCATTGTACGCGGCTGTGCCACGCCTCGTCGGTGGCGGCGCTGTTCGAAGGCCTGAGCTCGGGCGCGGTGTCGGCGCCGTTCTCGGCGGCGATGGATGCCGAAGTCATCATCGTGATCGGCGCCAATCCGACCGTGAACCATCCGGTCGCCGCGACCTTCATCAAGAACGCGGTCAAGCAGAACGGCGCTAAGCTGTTCGTGATGGATCCGCGCCGGCAGACGCTGTCGCGCCATGCGACCAAGCATCTGCAATTCAAGCCGGGCTCCGACGTCGCCATGCTGAATGCGATGATCAACACGATCATCACCGAAGGCTTGACCGACGACCAGTATATCGCCGGCTACACCGAGGGATTTGAGGACCTCAAGGAGAAGATCAAGGAATTCACGCCGGAGAAGATGGAGGCGATCTGCGGCATCCCGGCGCAAACGCTGCGCGAGGTTGCGCGCACCTATGCGCGGGCAAAGTCGTCGATCATCTTCTGGGGCATGGGCATCAGCCAGCATGTCCACGGCACCGACAATGCGCGCTGCCTGATTGCGCTCGCGCTGATCACCGGCCAGGTCGGCCGCCCCGGCACCGGTCTGCATCCGCTGCGCGGCCAGAACAACGTGCAGGGCGCCTCCGACGCCGGCCTGATCCCGATGTTCCTGCCGGATTATCAGCCGGTCAGCCGCGACGATCTGCGCGGCAATTTCGAAAAACTGTGGCACCAGGATCTCGATCCCGTCCGCGGCCTGACCGTGGTCGAGATCATGAACGCGATCCATGCCGGCGAGATCACGGGCATGTATATCGAGGGCGAGAATCCCGCGATGTCCGATCCCGATCTCCAGCATGCGCGCCAGGCGCTCGCCATGCTCGATCATCTCGTCGTGCAGGATCTCTTCGTCACCGAGACCGCGTTCCACGCCGACGTCATCCTGCCGGCCTCGGCCTTTGCGGAAAAGGACGGCTCCTTCACCAACACCGATCGCCGCGTGCAGCTCGCGCGCCAGGTGATCAAGCCGCCGGGCGATGCGCGGCAGGATCTCTGGATCATCCAGGAGATCGGCAAGCGGATGGGCCTGCCCTGGAATTACTCCGGCCCCGGCGACGTCTACACCGAGATGGCGGAGTTGATGCCCTCGCTCAAGAACATCAGCTGGGAGCGGCTGGTGCGCGAAGGTGCCGTGACCTATCCGGCCGATGATCCGAACAAGCCCGGCAACGAGATTATCTTCACCACGGGCTTCCCGACCGCGAGCGGCCGCGGCAAGATCGTGCCGGCCAAGGTGATCCCGCCGGATGAGCTGCCCGACGCCGAATATCCGATGGTGCTCTCGACCGGCCGCGTGCTCGAGCATTGGCACACCGGCTCGATGACCCGCCGCGCGCAGGTGCTCGACCAGATCGAGCCGGAAGCGGTCGCGTTCATGTCGCCGAAGGACATGCACCGGAAGAAGCTCGCGCCCGGCGATTTCATCCGGCTGGAGACCCGCCGCGGTGCGGTCGAGGTCAAGGTCCGTTCCGACCGTGATGTGCCGGAGAACATGGTGTTCATGCCGTTCTGCTACGCGGAGGCGGCGGCCAACCTGTTGACCAACCCGGCGCTTGATCCCTTCGGCAAGATCCCGGAGTTCAAGTTCTGCGCGGCCAGGGCCGAGCGCGCGGAGTTGCGGGACGCGGCGGAGTAGGGCTCCGTCGTCATCGCGCGCGAGGCTTGCCACACAAACCGCTGTCATCGCCCGCGAAGGCGGGGCATCCAGTACGCCGCGGCCCATCGATTTAATCACAACTGTCTCGGAGTACTGGATCGCCCGGTCAAGCCGGGCGATGACAGTGATTGTGTGGCGCCGGCTTGCCCTACACCGCTTCGCCGCCGGCTATGACGGTGGTAAACACCGCGCATGTCCAAAGTCACCCCAGCCACCCGCGCGCTCACGGCCGCCGGCGTTGCCTTCACTGTCCACACCTACGACTACGATCCTGACGCCGAGAGCATCGGGCTCCAGGCGGCGTCGGCCCTCGGGGAGGATCCGGCGCGCGTGCTGAAGACGCTGATGGCGCTGGTGGACGGCAAGCCGATCTGCGTCGTCGTCCCGTCCGACCAGGAAGTCTCCATGAAAAAGCTCGCCGCTGCCGCGAGCGGCAAGTCGGCGCAAATGATGAAGCCGCCCGAGGCCGAGCGCGTCACCGGCTACAAGGTCGGTGGCATCAGCCCCTTCGGGCAGCGCAAACCGGTGCGCACCGTGATCGAGCAGAGCGCGCTCGCGCATGATCAGGTCTATCTCAACGGCGGCCAGCGCGGCTTGCAGGTTCGGCTGAAGCCGGGCGACGTGCGCGATGTCCTGAAGGCGGTCGTCGCGGATGTGCTCGCGTGAGCGCCGCGCGCTACTGCTTCTGCAGTAGCTTGAGCCGGCAGCGCAACGCCTCGCGGATATGCGCCCGCGCAAGCTGCTCGGCCTTGTCGCCGTCGCGCGCGGCGATGGCGTCGATGATGGCCTGGTGCTCGCCGTGGCTGGTCGAGGGACGGCCTGTCACCGTGAAGGTGGTCGGGCCCAGCAGCGCGATCCAGTCCTGCAATTCGCGCGAGGCGTTGTCGAGATAGCGGTTGCGCGCGGCGCGGCAGATGGCTTCGTGGAAGGCGCGGTTGAGCCGCGCCATCTCGGCAGCGTTTGACGCCGACGCTTCGACAAAGGCCTGCTCGATATCCCTGAGTGCGTCGACTTCGGGAGTGGAGGCGTGCCCGGCGGCCAGGCGCGCTGCAGCACCTTCCATGATCTCGCGCATGGCGTAGAGCTCGAGCACCTCGGAAATGTCGAGGTCGCGCACGATCAGCCCGCGCCCGCCGGCGGGTTCGACGAAGCCGCGGGCCGCGAGACGGCTAAGCGCCTCACGGACCGGCGTGCGGCTGACCTTGAGCCGCTGCGCGACTTCCTCCTCGCGCAGGCGGTCGCCGGCGCGGTAACTGCCGGCCTGGAGCGCCTCGCACAGCGAGCGGAACACGGCTTCGCCCAGTGCCACGCCGCCGCCGCGTGTGATCGATCCGCCTGACTTTGCCACGCGCTTGGCCATGTTCCCTCGCGGCGCATCCTGCCCATGCAGAGATGCCACTTGCACCGCCGATGTATATCTTTGTATACAAAGGTACGCAATGGCCGCCTGGGTCGATCGGGGTCCTCGGCGGCAGAATGTCTCTAACTTCGTCGCATCGGGCAGACGGGATGAGCAGCAAATACGACGTGTTGGTGATCGGCGGCGGCAATGCGGCACTTTGCGCGGCGATCTCGGCGCGCCGCGGCGGTGCCTCGGTGCTCGTGCTGGAGGGCGCGCCAAAATTCTATCGCGGCGGCAACACCCGCCACACCCGCAACATGCGCTGCGCCCATGACGCCGCCACCGAAATCCTCACCGGCCCCTACACCGAGGAGGAGTTCTGGGAGGATCTGCTGCGCGTCACCGGCGGGCAGACCGACGAGGTGCTTGCGCGGCACATGATCCGCGAATCCAAGGACATCCTGAACTGGATCGTGGAGCAGGGCGTGCGCTGGCAGCCCTCGCTCGGCGGCACGCTGAGCCTTGGCCGGACCAACTCCTTCTTTCTCGGCGGCGGCCGCGCGATGCTGAACGCGCTCTATCTCACCGCCGAGCGGCTCGGCGTCGATGTCGAGTACGACGCCGAGGTCACCGATCTCGTGATCGAGGACGGCATGTTCCTCGCCGCGCGCCTCAAGCAGCCGATCAAGGGCGAAAGCGAGATCCGCGCGACGTCGCTGGTCGCCGCGGCCGGCGGGTTCGAGGCCAACATCGAATGGCTGAAGCAATATTGGGGCGAAGCCGCCGACAATTTCCTGATCCGCGGCACGCCCTATAATCGCGGCTCGATCCTGAAGATGCTGCTCGACAAGGGCGTGCAGGAGGTCGGCGATCCTACCCAGTGTCATGCGGTCGCGATCGACGCCCGTGCGCCGAAATTCGACGGCGGCATCATTACGCGCCACGACTCCGTCGTGTTCGGCATCGTCGTCAACAAGCATGCGCAGCGCTTCTACGACGAGGGCGAGGACATCTGGCCGAAGCGCTACGCGATCTGGGGCCGGCTGGTCGCGGCGCAGCCCGACCAGATCGCCTACATCATCTTCGATTCGACCGTCGTCACGAGCTTCATGCCGACGCTGTTCCCGCCGATCGCCGGGCAGACCGTCGCCGAGCTCGCCGGCAAGCTCGAGCTCGATCCGGCTGCGCTGGAGAAGACCATCACCGAGTTCAACGCGGCCGTGCGGCCCGGCACCTTCGATCACACCATTCTGGACGACTGCGTGACTGAAGGCATCACGCCGCCGAAGACGCATTGGGCACGCAAAATCGAGACGCCGCCTTATCTCGCTTATCCGGTGCGGCCCGGCATCACCTTCACCTATCTCGGCACGCGCGTGAACAAGGAGGCGCGGATGCTGATGGCCGACGGCAAGCCGTCCGCCAACATGTTCGCGGCCGGCGAGATCATGGCCGGCAACGTGCTCGGCAAGGGCTATGCGGCCGGCATGGGCATGACCATCGGCAGCGTGTTCGGGCGGATCGCAGGACGGGAAGCGGCGAAACATGCACGGAACTAGAATTCTGGACGAAGCCGACCGTCTGATGACGGTCTGCAATTCCTGCCGCTATTGCGAGGGGCTTTGCGCGGTATTTCCCGCCATGGAGATGCGGCGCGCCTTCTCCGATGGAGATCTCAACTATCTCGCGAACCTCTGCCATTCCTGCGGCGCCTGCTACGTCGACTGCCAGTTCTCGCCGCCGCACGAGTTCAACGTGAACGTTCCGAAGACGCTTGCGGTTGCGCGTGCCGAGTCCTACGCGGCCTATGCCTGGCCGCAGGCGTTGTCCGGTGCCTTCGCCTGCAACGGGCTCGTCATCAGCGTCATCGCCGCGCTCAGCATGGCCGCCTTCATCCTCGGTTTCGCGGCCTTGAACGACCGCAGCGTGCTGTTCGGCGTTCATACCGGGCCGGGTGCCTTCTACAAGCTGATGCCGCACAACGCGATGGCCGCATTGTTCAGCGCCGCCTTCCTCTACGCGATCCTCGCGCTGGTGATGAGCGTGCGTACCTTCTGGCGCGACATCGGCACCCCCATTGGCGGTCGCGCCGACGGCGGTTCGATCTTCCAGGCGATCCGCGATGCCGGCGAACTGCGCTATCTCCACGGCGGCGGTGTCGGCTGCTACAACGAGGACGACAAGCCGACCGACCGGCGCAAGCTTTTCCACCACCTGACGTTCTACGGTTTTCTGCTGTGCTTCGCCGCGACGTCGGTGGCGACGCTCTATCACTACCTCTGGAGCCGCGAGGCGCCGTATCCGTGGTGGGATCTGCCCGTGGTGCTGGGTACGCTCGGCGGCATCGGTCTCATCGTCGGTCCGATCGGGCTCTTCGCCGCGAAGATGCGCCGTGATCCGGCGCTGCTCGACGAGAACCGCTACGGCATGGACGTCGGCTTCATCGCCATGCTGTTCCTGACCGGCTTCACCGGCATGGCGCTGCTAGTCCTGCGCGAGACCGCGGCCATGGGGCCGCTGCTGGCCCTGCATCTCGGCGCAGTCTTCGCGCTGTTCATCACCATGCCTTATGGCAAGTTCGTGCACGGCATCTATCGCTTCGTGGCGCTGGTGCGTTATGCGCAGGAGCGGCGCAGCGAAGCCGGCTCTTGAGAGGCACGCGCGGCTGACGTATCTCTTGGGCGTTCGCGCACAACGCGAATCGCTTTGGGAGCCCGCGCTCATGTACATGTTTCTGCCTTTTCTGCTGGCGCTCGCGGGCTGCGCGAGTGTCTGGCGTTCGCGCGCGGGACTGAGCTATGCGCCCTGGAGCGCGACAGTCGTGGTCACCGTCGCATGGTTCTTCCACCACGCGACCGATCCGCTCAAATTCTCGTTCTGACGGTGGCCGAGATGAGCACTGCAGAGCTGAGCGAGCAACGGCCGGTCGGCGCGATCCTGAACATGCTTGGGCTGCTCGGGATCTCGTTGATCCTGACGGTGGCCTTCACCTATCAGCTTGCGCTCGGTGAGCTGCCTTGCCCGCTCTGCCTGTTGCAAAGGGCCGGGTTCATCGCGGTCGGCATGGGGTTCCTGTTCAACCTGCGCCTCGGCGAACGCGGGTCTCATTGCGCGATGATCCTCGTGGCCAGCCTCGTCACCGGCTTCATCTCGATGCGGCAGGTGTCGCTGCATCTTGCGCCCGGTGATCCCGGATACGGCTCGGCGCTGTTTGGGTTGCACTTCTACACCTGGGCGCTGATCGCGGCGATCGGGATCGTGTGTTATGTCGCGCTTGTCTTCGTCCTGAAGGATCTGACCGGCAAGCGAAACGGGGACGCGCCTTTGAACGGTGCGGCATCGAACACGGTCTTCACGATCTTTGCATTGCTGGTTGCCGCCAATCTCTTGTCCACGGTGCTGGAGTGCGGCGCGGGTCAGTGCGACGACAACCCGGTTCGCTATCTCCTGCTCAAGTGATCGGATTGAAGCGGCCGTCGTGCAGGAACGCGATCGTCTGCTCGATGGCGACGGTATTTCGTGGAAGTCCGGTGTGCGATGCGTTGACGACGATGTGGTCGGTCATGTCGGCCAATTTCGCGCTTTCGACTGAGACCCGTCCGTCATTGGGCCGCGGCAGGACAAAGGCCGAGGCGATTGGTGCGATGGTGCGGCATCCCGCGATGACGCCGATCGCATAATCGGGAGGCGGCAGGGTGGCGAGCACAGGGGGCTGGGCCGTCGAAAGTTGCGAGCCGGCCGGACCGAAAACAGCGCGGTAGAGCGAGAGGTCCTTCAGGAGATCGGCGACTTCACTGCCGCCGTTGGGCGTGCCCAGCATCACGACGCGGCCGAGCCGCGGCGGTCGATATCGCGCGATGTAAACCCTCGTGAGCAACCCGCCCATGGAATGGGCGACGAAGTGGATAGCGCCGTCGCATTGCGCTGCGAACGCGGCGACGGGCGCGTGGATGTCTTCTGCAAGCTCCTCGAGCGGCTTCTTGCGGCTGGGGTAGTCGAGATTGAGCGTGGCGAAGCCGTGACGCTGCAACGCTCGATCCAGCTTCTTCAGCGTCCAGGAACCGACGCCGATGCCGTGAAGTAGCACCACGCCGTCGCACCGGGCTTCCGCCGGAGCGACGGCCGTGGGCTTGTCGTCTTTATGCAACCTCGCGCTCCGGCGAGGAGGCCTGCTCGCGGGCCATCGTCGTTGCCGTGACATAGTCGGTCTTGCCGGTGCCGAGCAACGGCACCTTGTCGACCACCATGATCGCCGCGGGCACGGTCAGCTCGGATGCGCCGATCGCCTTGGCCTGGCCCTGCATCGCGCTGCGCTCGGCGGTCTTCTCCGTCGTCAGCAGCACGATGCGCTCGCCCTTGCGCTGGTCGGGGATCGACACGGCGACCGAGGCGGCCTGCGGCCACAGCGCCGTCGCGATGCTCTCGACCGCCGACAGCGAGACCATTTCGCCCGCGATCTTGGCGAAGCGCTTGGCGCGGCCCTTGATGGTGATGAAGCCGGCCGGGTCGATCGCCACGATGTCGCCGGTGTCGTGCCAGCCCTCGGCGAGCGGCTCGAGCACGCCGGGGTTTTCGGCCCTGAGATAACCGAGCATCACGTTCGGTCCGCGCACCGAGAGGCGTCCGCCTTCCTCGATGCCGGGGACCGGATCGAGGCGGCTTTCCATCAGCGGTGACAGGCGGCCGACGGTGCCGGGACGGTTGGCCATCGGCGTGTTCATCGCCAGCACCGGCGCGGTCTCGGTGACGCCGTAGCCTTCGAGGATGCGGATACCGTAGCGCTCCATGAACACCTGACGTGTACGATCCTTCACCGCCTCCGCGCCGGCGATCACGAGGCGCAGCGTGCGGAAATCGTAGGCATGCGCCGAGCGGGCGTAGCCGGTGAGGAAGGTGTCGGTGCCGAACAGGATCGTGGCGCCGGTCTGGTAGATCAGCTCCGGCACGATGCGGTAGTGCAGCGGCGAGGGGTACATGTAGATCGGAATGCCCGCGAGCAGCGGCATCATCATTCCACCGGTCAGCCCGAAGGAGTGGAACACCGGCAGCACGTTGAACACCTTATCATTGGCGTTGGCATCGACCCGCGCCAGCGCCTGCGCCGCATTCGCAAGGATGTTGCGGTGGGACAGCACCACGCCCTTGGGCGTGCCTTCCGAGCCCGAGGTGAACAGCACGACGGCCGGATCGTTGGCCTGGCGGGCGACGCGCGGTGCGGTGCCGGCGAGCAGACCCTTGATCTTGTCGGCGGTGCCGATCGTGGCGCGGACATCCTCGAGATAGACGACGCGCGCCTCGCCGGAGATCGCGGCCATCAGTTTGTCGAGCTTGCCCTTCTCGATAAAGGCCTTCGAGGTCAGCACGGTCTTGACCTGCGCGGCCTTCATGGCGGCGAGGACGTTGACCGGGCCGGCCGAGAAGTTGAGCATGGCCGGGACCCGGCCGATGCTTTGCAGCGCCATGAAGACGACGGCGACGCCCGCGGAATTCGGCAGCAGCACGCCGACGTTTTCGCCGGCCACCGTGCCGGTCTCGAGCTTGCGGCTCAAGACCTGCGCGCCGAGGATCAGCTTGCGATAGGTCAGCTTGGTGCCGAGCGCGTCCTCGATGATGACCTTGCCGGTATCGCGGTCGCGATAGGCATGTCCGAGCGCTTCGAACAGGGTGTGGTCGAGCATGGCGTTCTTGACCATGGCGTCGATCATCACGTCCTGGAGTGCAGCGCCCGCGGCATTGCGGCGCGCCTTGCCCTTTAGCGCCGGATCGACCGGAAGCTTGACTGGCGGCAGGATCGTGACCGTCACCCGCGGAAACCAGGAGCGCTTGATCTGGCTGGAGTTGAGGTAGCTGAGATGCGAGCGCTGCGCGCCTTCGATACGGACGGGCACGACCACGGCGTCGGCCTTGTCCGCGATCATCGCGGTGCCGTCATAGACCTTCATCAGCGAGCCGGAGACGGTGATGCGTCCTTCCGGGAAGATGACCACCGGCTCGCCGGCGGCAACCAGCTTGATCAGGTCGCGCGCGGCCAGCGGCTTGGTCGGGTCCATGGTGTAGTGCTTGACGACGCGCAGGAACGGCTTGGCCCACCAGGCCTTGGAGATGCCGGTATCGACAGCGAAGCTCGCATCGATCGGCAACACGGCGTGCAGCAGCGGGCCGTCGATCAGGCTGACATGGTTGGGGGCGATCAGCATGCGCGTGCCGGCAGGCGGCAGGTTCTCGAGCCCGCGAACCTCGGTGCGGAACAGCGCGCGGAACAGCAGCCCGCCGAAATCGCGCACGCCTTCCTTGCCCCACTTGGTCAGCACGAACCACACCGCGCCGAAGCTGGCGACGCCGAGGCCGAAGAAGATCCAGCCGACGTGCAATCCGCCCGCCTGCAACAGCGCGACGAACAGCGAGCCGACCACCATGAAGGCGGCCTGCAGCACGTTGCCGGCGGCGATGATGCGGGCGCGCTCGGACGGTTGCGACCAGGCCTGGACGGCAGCAAATGACGGAACGACGAACAAGCCACCGCCGAATGCGAAGGCGACGAAGTCGATCAGCATGCGCAGGCCGGCGAACGAGGTTGCGAAGTCGACTGCGGCGATGTCCTGCTCCTTGGCGGTCACACCGATGGCCCAGGCGAGATCGAGGCCGGCAAACCCCATGATGATCGCGCCGATCGGCACCAGCGCGAGGTTCGGGCGGACGTGGCTCAGGCTGGCCGCGAACAGCGAGCCGATGGCGATGCCGATCGCGAAGGTCGCAAGACACAGCGTCACCACGCCTTCGGTGCCACCGACGACCTCCTTGACCAGCGCCGGCAGCAGCGACAGCACGATGGCGCCGACCAGCCAGAACCACGAGACGATCACGGTGCCGTCCCACAGCCGGTTGTCCGCGTACAGCGTCTTCAACAGGCCGAGCGTCGAGGTCCAGGGATTGCCGTTGACGGGCAGGTCGGGGGCAGATGGCGTGGTCTGCGGAATGCGGGAGGCGAAGGCCCAGGACAGCAGGGCCAGCACGACCACGGCCGATGCAACCCAGCCCATATGCGCGGAGCCGGCCACGAACTGGCCGCCGGCGACGGTGCCGAGCAGGATGGCCATGAAGGTGGCGCCTTCGACCAGCGCGTTGCCGGTCGCGAGCTCTCCGAGCTCGAGCTGGTCCGGCAGCATGGCGTATTTCACGGGGCCGAACAGGGCGGCGATGGTGCCGAACAGCGCGAGCGCCGTGAACAGCAGCGGCACCGAGTGCAGGAAGAAGCCGGCGGCGGCAAAGGCCGCAGCAAAGATCTCGGCGAATTTGAGCCGCCGCGCGACGACGGATTTGACGTATTTGTCGGCGAGCTGGCCGCCGAGCCCCGACAGGATGAAATAGGGGAAGATGAAGACGGCGCCTGCGACCGTCACCAGCGCGTCGCCGTGACCGGTTGCGGCACTGTAAAGCAGAATGATGACGAGTGCGTTCTTGAGCACGTTGTCATTGAGCGCCGAGAAAAATTGCGCCCAGAACAGCGGCGCGAAGCGGCGTGACGACATCAATTCCCTGATCATGACAAGTCCTGTTTTGGGAAAGCAGCCTGAGATTGTTGCGTTGTCGGTGAGGCGTCACGACCGGAAGCTTACGGAGCGAACGATGGCTGGATGACGACGGTCGCCGGCCTGCTCTGTCCCCTCGACCCTTCCGATCCTGTTGGTCTCCAAATGGTCTCGTTAGGTTCGCAAATATCTGGTCGCAGCCGTGGTTCGGACGGACCGGCCGCGCTTTTCCGGATACCGCGCAGAGCGATGAGGAAAAGTTGAACCGCATCGCCAAAGGCCGCGACATCGGTTGCGAATGTCGGGACATGGTAAGTCCTTCCTTGCAACCGGGTCTTGCATTCGAGCCGACCGGAACGTCCCGGGTGCGCGCGCCTCACGTGAGATGAGCGAGGTGGCGAAAGGGCGAGAGGCGGCTGAGCAGGCTGAACCGGCGGCCCGCGTGACGGCTACCGGCGCGGCTCGCCCGCCACATCCGGAAGGTCGCGCGGCGCTCGGTGAGCACGCCGGCGATGTCGCAGGCATTTGCGATGCGATCGACCGGCGCCATCACGAACTTCAGGACGGCCCGGCCAAGGCCAGTCACGAGAGCCGCGGCGTCATCGACGAAGGTGGAGGCGATATCAACAGCGAGGGTTTGCATTTTGCAGATCTCCGGGTTAATTTGAACAATGTTCACATGAGTAGCTTGAAAATGAACAATGTTCAAGAAGAATCGCCGCGCGATCAGAAAAAAAATCGGCGGAGGCTCCTGATCCTGGAGATCGCCCGCGGCATTATTTCAGCTAAGGGGCTGAGATCATTGAAGGTTCGTGACGTTGCGGAGGCTGCCGGCTGCTCGGTAGGCAGCGTCTATAACGAGTTCGGCGACTTCGACGGGGTGATCCTGACGGTCAATCGGGAGACGGTTCAGGCGCTCACGGTGCGGCTTGGCGAGGTCCCGGGGGAAGATCCCGTGCGCCAGCTCTACGGGCTGGCCGCGACCTATCTCGAATTCTTCGCCGAGCACGCAAACCTGTTGCGCTCGTTGTTCGAGCATCGGATGGAGGACGACCGCCCTTATCCCGACGACATCCTTCAGATGGTGATGGACGCGTTCGCGTTGATGCATCCACCCCTGGTGCGGCTGCTACCGGATGCGGACGACGTGCGGATCGCGCTGCTGTCGCGCACGCTGTTTTCCGCCGTGCACGGAATCATCTCGCTCGGCCTCGAGGAGCGCATGGTGGCGGTGCCGCCCCAGATGCTGCGCCAGCAGGTCGAGCAATTCGTCGATACGCATCTCGCCGGCCTCGGGATCGTGCCGGTCGGCGCGCGGTCGCCTTGAGGAAGCCAAGCGGCTACCACGCGTATCGCAGGCTCGCGGTGCCGGAATAAGTGGTGCTGCGCGCCGCGAACTCGCCGTCGAACTTCGCCGACAGGGCAACGCCGTTCGAAAACTTCAGCTCGGCACCGGCAGATGCGAGCGCGGTGTTCTTTGCCGGCGTTGCGCCATTGACGATGAAGCTCGCGCCGGGCAGCGCCTGGAATGCGGCGACGAGCGCCGGGTCGCTCACCCAATCATGGGCCCAGGCCGCGCGGCCGCGCAACGTGAGGACCGAATTCGGCGTGACCAGCGTCGCGCGATCGAAGCGCGCGCCGAGCTCGCTCCGTGCGTCGGAGGCCGTGCGTCCCTGATAGGTCAGGCCAAAGCCGCTGCCGGCCAGCTCGGCCTCGGTATAGGTCGGTGTGCGAAAAGCCTGCGCCTGCGCCGCCGCATATGGCGTGAAGCCGCCAATCGGCGTGGCGAAGCGATAGCCGCCCTCGATGCGGCCTCCGACGGTTTGCGCGTCGAATTTGGCGGTGAGCTGGTTGCCGAACGGTGCGAGCCGGTCTGTCGACATCCAATGATTGGCCACGGCGAGAGAGGCGGCGAAATAGGCCGGCCCTGTACGCACGGCGGTGTAGACGCCGGCCTGGATTGCATCGCTCTTGCCGCCGCCGATCGCCTGCGCGAGGTCCCATTTGGTGCCGCCGCCCGACAGCGCGAAACCGACCAGCGCATCGCGGCCGAAATGATAATCGGCGCCGACCGCGACGCCGCCGGCGCGCGCGCCGAGGTCGTGACTGCCTATCACGACGGAGTCGCCGCTGGTGCGGTTGGTGCCGCCGAACGCCGTGCCCCAGGCCGTCCAGCGCTCAGCAAAGGCCGGCGCTTTCACGGCCGGCGTCCCCAGCACCTTGTTGTAGGCGAGGGCGATATCGTCCGGCAGCGCGGCGCGTTCTGGGCTGAAGCCGAATGCCGTGTCGCCGGTGCTCATGCCACTGCGTCCACCTACGAACGGATCAAGCATGAGGCCGAGGAATTGGCTCGTGAACTGGAAGGCGCCCTGCTGGGCGCCGGTGGCGGCTTCACCCGAAAGCTGGTCCAGACTGTAACGGAGTTGGGCGTCGCTCTGGCCTGCGAAGGAGGAGAGGAAAGGCAGGTTGGGACCGAACGCGCTCAAGGCGCCGGCCACGGCCTTCTGGTCTTGCGTTTGGGCGAGGGAGAGGAATGCGGCGTTGTTGTAGTTGAGCGTCAGGAAGACGCTGAACCCGTCATAGCTGAGGGAGGAAGCGAAGAGCTGCGGATTGTATCCGCTGACAGTGACGCCCGAGAAGCTGCCGATGACGCCAGTCGTCGTGCTGAGGATCGTGTATTGCGTCGAGGGGTTATAGGCGCCCGCAAGCGTGGTGACGGCGACGGTGCCGCCGTTCAACGCTGCGCTGACCGCGAGGATCTTCTCGGATTGTCCGGTAGCGGTGACGGAGATCGCGTAGGTCGAACCGGCATTGAACGTGACGTTGCCAGAGCTCGTCAGCGTACCGAGATTGCCGGGCAAGACCGTGCCGCCCGATAGCACCGTGATATTGCCGACGGCGCCGGTACCGCTGAGGATGCCCCCGCTGACGGTCGTGGCGATGTTGGGCATCGAGCCGTTCACCTCGAGGGTGCCGGCCAGGATATTCATGCTCGCGATCTCGGTCGTCGAACCGTTCATCGTCCAGGTGGAGCTGCCGGTCTTTTCCAGCGCCTCGAATTCCCGGAACTGACCGGCAGCACCGAATATGCTGAGATTGAACGCTGCGTTGGCAGTCCCGCCCAGGCGCAGCGTGTCCGTTCCGTTGCCGCCGAGGACCCATCCCGTGATCTCGATCCCGCTCGCAACTCGAAGACGTCGTTGCCTCCCTTCAGGTCGGCAGCCGTGCTGACGCCACCGCTGATGATCGTGCCTGAGTTGATGATGGTGTCCTGATTGGCCGAGCCGATGATTGCCGTGCCCGAGGCACTCGATATCGTGCCGGCGTTGTTGAAGACGTTGCCGTCTGCCGCGCCGCTCAGATCGACGGCCGCGACATTGATGGCATGGACAAAGCCGCTCGACAGGATGTTCGCCTGATTGTTCGCCGACCCGGCACCGATGCTGATGCTGATGGCTCCGGTAACGCCGTTTCCGACCGTACCGCCGATCACGATGATGTTGTTGCTCGAATTGGCCAGTGCGAGCCCCGACGTGCCGAGGCTCGATGACCCAACCATGGCGCCGGCATCCACTGTGATGGTGTTGCCGCCGCCGCCGATCACTGCAATGCCGTCGCTGTTGGCAGAGGTGACGGTTGCGTTGCCGAAGACCTTGACCGCGCTATTGGATGCCGCCTCGAGGACAACGCTGGCAAAGGTCGGGTCGTTCACGGAGGTCGCGGTGCCGTCACCAATGTTGACGGTGACGCCGCTGACCACGGGCGCCGTCTTGACCTGGGTGTTGCCCGCTCCGGTGCAGGTGATGGAATCGCCTGACTGCAGCGCTGCCTGCGCGCCGCTTCCGGTCACCACACAGGCCGCCTCTGCCGGCGTCGCGAGCCACGGCAGCGCGCCACCTGCGGCAAGGGTGCCGATCGCGGTGCTCAAGAGAAACGCATGCCGCCGACACGTCTTCGCGCGACGGATCCGGGGCGGGGGCAACAAACCATTCCAGGGCACCTGCAAACTCCTCTTTCGGCACGGTCCGGGCGGAATTCGGACCGCAACGTTGGCTGGTGCCATGCTTAGCGGGGGAGGTTCCGGCCATCGTGGATCAGCGCGCAAAGCGGTGTGGCGGAAAGCGAAAGGCGCAGTTTTTTTGGGAGCAATGTGGCCGCGGCGTCACACAGCTTCGCCGTCGCGACGCCGTTGGACGATGTCTGCAAACGGATGCCGGGGTTGAAAGAGCGGCGGCGCCTATCAGCCTCGCGCTGCGACGGCCTCGCGCGGACGGGCTGCAACGACGACGACGTCCGGTCTGCCGTTGTCGACCTGCACCCGGTTGCGCCCCTTTTCCTTGGCGCGGTAGCAGGCGGCATCCGCGCGCCGCATGGCGTCCTCGAGCGTGGTGTTGCCGTCCGCGATACAGGCGACGCCGATGCTGGCGGTCACCGCGAAGCAATGATCGTCCCAGGCGAAGGTGAACAGCTCGAGCGACCTGCGCAGGCGTTCGGCGATATCGACGGTGGTCGAGGGCGAGCACTGCGGCAGGATCAGGCCGAATTCGTCGCCGCCGAGCCGGGCCACCAGATCATGCGGCCCCCGGTCCTGTTGCAGCAGGCGCGAGACCTGGCAGAGCAGGCGGTCGCCGGCGAGGTGGCCGCAGGTGTCGTTGACGCCCTTGAATTGGTCGAGGTCGAGCAGGATCAGGCCCAGCGAGCCCGCCGCGGTGGTGTCCAGCACGCTTTGCAGGCGCGCCTCGAAGGCGCGGCGGTTGGACAGGCCGGTCAACCAGTCGTGCGATGCCTGCCAAGCCAGGCGCTCCTTCTCAGCATGCAACGCGTCCTCGAACGCCTGACGTTGCAGCATCAAGCGCCGCGTGTGCCAGATCAGGAGCAGGATCAGTGTCGCGGCCGCCACGATGTTGATGCACGTCAGCGTTACCTTGATGGCGCGCGAGCCTTCGCCGAGGACAGTCGAGAACCGCTTTGCATGCACCGTGAACTGCGTGTTGAGCTCCGAGAGCCGCGACGATAGCAGCCGCAGGCGGTCGCGGTCCTCAATGGGTCCGTGCACCAGCTCGGACCGGATGACCTCGCCGAACACGCTGAGCTCCAGCAGCATAGGATCGGTGGCCGCCCACTCGTGGATCGCTTCCTGGAGAAAGCTGACGCGGCTGAAATAGCGGAACAGCCAGATCAATCCCGGAACGTCATCGGGATGGTTGCCGCCTTGCAGAAACCCGACGCGGGCGGCCTCGACGTCGACCGGATCGCGCTCGAGTGCCCAGCGCGCGAACTCATCGCCGATGGGAACGGCAAGGGACGCCTGGTAGTGGGTGAACTGGCTCGGTTCGCCTGAATGCAGATAGAGATTGAGGAAATAGACGGCGTTCTTCTGTGACCGCGACCACATCGCTTCGCCCGCGACATAGGCGCGGACCGATGACATCACCTCGAGGCTGAATCCCGCGATCGTTGCCTGGAGCACGACGACCATCACGAATGGCGAGACAAGTTTGATGACGTGAAGGAAACTACGCCCCTTCGTCGACGTCGCTGTTCTGCGAAACACCCTGCATTCCCCAAATCGATCAACGACCCCACCGGAGCGTCGCGCCTGCAACGCCAAGTAGAGGGGAAAGTTGCTTAACTCGACCCCAAAGACGCAGGCGACTGCACCGCAGGGTGAAAGCGTCGTGAAGCGGATGGCCGCAGATCGTTGCAAATGCCGACGAACCGGAACCGATGCGGTCGTGGCGAACCAATGCCTCGCATTCATCCTGCGCGGTTTACCTGATCGAGAGAGTTTGGTCCGGCGCTAGACCAGCACCGGCTTGCGCACCCGGCCGGCGTCGCCGAACACGCGCAAATAGCGTTCGATCTCGGAGGGCATGCCGGTCGCCTTCTCCGGATTGTCCGAGAGCTTGACGGCCGGGTGGCCGTCAACCGACGACACCTTGCAGACCAGCGAGATGGGATCGAGATTGAACGAGCCGTCCGGCGGGCAGCCGACGAAATCATTGGTGAGGTTGGTGCCCCAGCCGAACGAGAGCCGCGAGCGACCGGAGAAGTGGTGATAGGTCTCCTCGATCGAGCCGACATCCATCGCATCGGAGAAGACGAGCAGCTTGTCCTTGGGGTTGCGGCCCTTCTTTTCCCACCAGGCGATGATCTCCTCGCCGGCCTGGATCGGTGGCGCGCTGTCGGGGCGGAAGCCGGTCCAATCGGCGACCCATTCCGGCGCATCGCGCAGGAAGGATTTGGTGCCGAAGGCGTCGGGCAGCGCGATCAGGAGATTGCCGCCATAGGTCTGGCGCCATTGGTCGAGAATGCGATAGGGCGCCCAGCGCAACTCCTCGTCGTCCTTGGCAAGCGCGGCCGCGACCATCGGCAGCTCATGCGCATTGGTGCCGATGGCTTCGAGATCATTGTCCATCGCCAGCAGCACGTTGGAGGTGCCGATGAAGGACGGGCCAAGGCCTTCCTTCACCGCCTCGACGCACCAGCGCTGCCAGAGGAAGCCATGGCGGCGGCGGGTACCGAAGTCAGAGAGCCGCAAATTCTCGAGCTGGCGCAGCCGCTCGACCTTGGTCCACAGCTTGGCCTTGGCGCGGGCATAGAGCACGTCGAGCTCGAAGCGGCCCCGGCCCTTCATCGCGGCGCGCGATCGCAACTCGTTGAGGATGGCGAGCGCCGGAATTTCCCACATCGTGGTGTGGGTCCAGGGACCGTGGAAATGCAGCTCGTACTGGCCCTCGACCTTGCGCAGCTCGTATTCGGGCAGCCGGAATTCGGCCAGCCAGCGGATGAAGTCCGCCGAGAACATGTGGGTCTTGCCGTAGAAGGTGTTACCGGCAAGCCAGATCAGCTCTTTCTTGGCGAAGCGGATGGTGCGGGCGTGGTCGAGCTGAGCGCGCAGCTCGCCCTCGTCGATGATCTCGGCCAGCCGCACATGGCGCGAACGGTTGATGACCGAGAAGGTCACCCGCTGATCCGGATAGTCCTCCCGAATCATCTGCAACATCAATAGCTTGTAGAAGTCGGTATCCAGCAGGCTGCGGATGATGGGGTCCAGCCGCCAGCTATGATTGTAGGTCCGGCTCGCAATATCGGTCACTGTCATGGGGCAATTCTAGCGTGGCGGCCCTCGCGCAACCAGTGGGTTTGGCGAAGGGCAGACTTCCCTGAAACCGTAACCGAGGCTCAGTCTCCGGCCGCCGTTGCCGCCACGGTTTCGAGCTGGCCGCGGATCCAGCGATGGGCCGGGTCTTTCTGATAGCGCTGGTGCCAGACCATGAACATCGGCAGCTCGGCCAGCGTCTTTGTCCGCGACGCCAGCGGAATCGGTACATGCGCGAAACCGCGCATCACACCGGAGGCGAGCAGGCTCGGCATGCTCGCCAGCATCTGCGAGCCGCGCAGGAAGGGCGGCACGCCGGAAAAGCTCGGCACGGAGATGGCGATGTCACGCAGAAAGCCGTTCGCTGCCAGCCGGCGGTCGAAGTCGAGCCGCTCGTTGTCGGTATAGACCACCGTGATGTGGCGTGCCGCGAGATAGGCACTGCGGCCGGCCGGCGCGGTGCGCGCCTTGGGATCGAAGTAGCAGACGTAATGGTCGCTGAGCAGCCGCTTCTGCACGATGTCCACGCCGGATGGCGGCAGCGGCGTGACCATGAGATCGCAGCGGTTTTCGCGCAGCATCGCAGGCGACGGCGACTGCGATGGGATCACGCGCAGGTTCAGGCTCCCGACCTGTCCCGCGACATGATCGAAGAACCGCGGCAACAGCAGATCGCGCTGGAAATCATTGGCGGCGATCGTCAGCGAAAGCTGCGCGCGCGCCGGCTCGAAGGTGACGCCGCCGGCAAAGCTGCGCATCTCGTCGATCAGCGCCCGCGCTTTCGCAGCCAATGCCTGGGCGTGGGCGGTGGCGACGATGCCGCGGCCGGATTTGGCAAACAGCGGATCGCCCGCGATCCGCCGCAGCTTGTTCAGCCCGTGGCTGACCGCCGATTGCGTCAGACCAAGCCGCGTTGCTGCCGCCGTGACCGAGCCTTCCTCCAGCACGGCAAGGAACAGTTCGAGAGCGTGGCCGTCGAGCGCCAAATGATCGATTTCCTTCATGTAATTCATTATAATCGATCTATTTATCTTGAGAATAGATCGTCCCATGATCTCCCGATAAGCCGCGCCCCCCAAACCCGGGCGCCACAGGGAGAGACAACGCCGATGAACGTCCAGGCGCCAGCCTTGCAGGATCCCCGCCTCAACCGACCCGAGCCGTTCATCCCGCGCGACGGCGGCTTCTTCCAGCGCGACCGCTCGATCCATCCGCCGGCGCATTCGCCCGGCTACAAATCCTCGGTGCTGCGTTCGCCGCGCCAGCCGCTGCTGTCGATCGAGAACTCGGTCTCGGAGATCACGGGTCCGGTGTTCGGCCACAACGATCTCGGCCCGCTCGACAATGATTTGATCCGCAACTACGCCAAGGATGGCGATCCCGTCGGCGAGCGCATCATCGTCCATGGCCGCGTGCTCGACGAGACCGGCCGCGGCGTGCCGAACACGCTGGTCGAGTTCTGGCAGGCCAATGCCGGCGGCCGCTACCGGCACAAGAAGGACACCTATCTCGCCCCGATCGATCCGAATTTCGGCGGCTGCGGCCGCGCGCTGAGCGACGACACCGGCTACTATTATTTCCGCACCGTGAAGCCGGGCCCCTATCCCTGGCGCAACTTCGTCAACAGCTGGCGTCCCGCCCACATCCACTTCTCGGTGTTCGGCTCGGGCTTTGCGCAGCGGCTGATCACCCAGATGTATTTCGAGGGCGATCCCCTGATCCCGGTCTGTCCGATCCTGACGACGATCCCGGACAAGGGCGCGCTCGACCGCCTCGTGGCGCCGCTCGACCTCAACGCCTCGACGCCGTTCGACTCGCTCGCCTACCGCTTCGACATCGTGCTGCGCGGCCAGCGTTCCACCTATTTCGAAAATCGCACCGCGGGGAACTGAGCCAATGCCGCAGCCGCTCAACTATCTCAAGGAAACCGCCTCGCAGACCGCCGGGCCCTACGTTCATATCGGCCTGATCCCGGCCATGGCCGGCTTCGACATTTTTGAGAAGAACTTTTCTAACGTGCTGGTGACGCCGAACACGCCAGGCGAGCGCATCACGCTGGAGGGCAAGGTGTTCGACGGCAGCGGCACGCCGCTGCGCGATGTGCTGCTCGAAATCTGGCAGGCCAACGCAACCGGCCGCTATAACCATCCGGCCGATCGCCCGGCCAGCCCGGTGGACGAGGAGTTTCGCGGCTGGGGCCGCGCCGGCTCCGATTTCGAGAGCGGGTTGGTGACGTTCGAGACCATCAAGCCAGGTGCCATCATCGACAAAGCGGGCCGCAAATGCGCGCCGTACGTCAATATCTGGATCGTCGCGCGCGGCATCAACATCGGTCTCAATACGCGACTCTATTTCTCCGACGAAGAAGCCGCGAATGCCGCCGACCCCGTGCTCAACCTGGTCGAGCCGCCGGTGCGGCGCGCGACGCTGATCGCCACGCGCGGTGAGCGCGCCGGCAAGGTCGTGTACTCCTTCACGATCAATCTGCAGGGGGCGGAGGAGACAGTGTTCTTCGACGTCTGACAATCCGGCGGTCGTCCCGCAAGATCATTCCACCTGGTCGCCTCGATTGATCGATCCGCGCGTGGTGGCTTGCGGTGGTTGCTGGCGCATCTCGCGCGATCCCGGCCGCTCGACCGGGGCGCGCCCCACTCTTGGCTTCAGCTCCGTCAAATCGATGAAGACGTCAGCCTGCCGGCGCAGTTCGTCGGCCACCATGGGAGGCTGGCTCGCAAGCGTGGAGACGACCGTCACGCGGACGCCGCGGCGTTGCACGGCTTCCACCAGTGAACGAAAATCCCCATCGCCCGAGAACAGCACGATCTGATTGACGTGCTCGGCGAGTTCCATGGCATTCACGGCGAGTTCCACATCCATGCTGCCCCTCATCTTGCGGCGGCCGGTCGTGGCGTCAACGAACTCCTTGGCGAGCTTGGTCACGACGGTGTACCCGTTATAGTCGAGCCAATCGATCAATGGGCGGATTGACGAGTATTCCTGATCCTCGCTCACGGTCGTGTAGTAGAAGGCTCGCAGCAGCGTACCTCGGCCGTGAAATTCGCCGAGCAGGCGCCTGTAGTCGATATCGAAACCGAGCGCCTTGGTGGCGGCATAGAGATTGGGGCCATCGATGAAGACCGCAATCTTCTCAAGCGAAGACATTATGCACTAATCCCCAGTTCCGCATTGAAGCCGGCAGGTTCAGCCGCCAGGGCTGTGTGCCGGCCGGAAAACGCCGAAGCCGCCGATGGCCCGCGGAAAAAGGCGGCGCAGACGGCCGGAGGGGGGCCGTCCCGCGCCAGTTAAGGGAGGTTGCTGCTATCAGCGCCAGGATTCCGAATGCAGTCACGTTAAGGCGTGCACATGCCACGCTCAATTGTACGGAGGTAAACGGCACGTATCCAAAGGGTTGGATGCTCTATACGAAGGTAAGTGGCGCGCCGTTCGGATCTCGGCAGCCCGGCGCGATCACGGATACGGCCGGCCGCAAATGCGCGCCGCGCGTCGATGTCTGGATTGTTGTGCGCGCCCGAGGACCGGCTCTTCGACGTGGGATGGCCTCAAGCTTCGCCGCCATGGAGCTGGGCGCGAAAGGCGCGCGGCGACAGGCCGGTGGCTGCGGCATAGACGCGGCTGAAATAGGCGGGATCCTCGAAGCCGAGCGCGTAGGCGATCGTCGAGACCGGCAAATTGGTGTAGACGAGGTTGCGACGCGCCTCGCGGATCAGCCGGTTGAGGATCAGGTGCGAGGCGGTGTCGCCGGAGCTATGGCTGATTTTGGGTGACGCGGCCTGATCAGGCGGCGTGGCTTTCAGTGTTCGGAATGACTTCGATTCCGTCGATGAACTTTACACCGGCGATGACTTTCGGC
>NZ_JASAUS010000115.1:0-26723 GCF_029953005.1 Bradyrhizobium sp. Mp27
GTCAACGCATACAACGACAGAGCCGAGCCCTTCGTCTGGACCAAGAAAAAGGTCCGTCAACGCCGTTTCAAAGGCCGCCGTATCACTCAGCTCTGATTCCGGGTACTAGCCACGTCATCAGGTTCCACTAGGCCTGCTGCCCCCGTGTCCCGGCTGGAGATCTAAAGCCAGCTGGCAATTTTAGAGTTCGAGGGCTGACTGACCCAGTCGCGGCGCGGGTATCTGAGCTGGTTGTCGAAGAGTCGAGTTCGACTGCCCGGTCATGGGCGTCCAGAGCCAGGAAGGAGTTCAAATGAGCGCGAAGATCATTGATGGAAAGGCCTACGCGGCCGGTCTCGCGGAGCGGGTCGCAATCGCTGTGGCGCCCTTCGCAAAACGAACGGGACGCGTGCCCGGCTTGGCCGTTGTGCTTGTAGGCAACGACCCCGCGAGCGAGATTTACGTCCGCAGCAAGGGGCTCAAGACCCTCGAGCTAGGCATGGCGAGTTTCGCAACATATTCTCCCTGAAGAAACTAGCCAGGAAGAGCTTCTAAGCCTCATCAACGACCTGAACTCGAACGATCTCGTGGACGGCATTCTTGTCCAACTGCCTCTGCCCGCGCAAATCGATGAGTTCGCGGTCATTCGCGCCATCAGGCCCGAGAAGGACGTGGATGGTCTCCATCCCGAAAGCGCTGGACGTCTCGTCGCCGGCCAGCCTGGTCTGGTGTCGTGTACGCCACTCGGGTGCCTCATGCTCCTCCGAAATGAGCTGAGCGATCTGACCGGACTTGATGCCATCGTGATCGGCCGCTCCATTTTGGTCGGCAAGCCGATGGCGCAGTTGCTGACTGGAGAGAATTGCACCGTCACTTTGGCCCATTCTCGAACGCGCGATCTCGCTGGCAAAGTGCGCCAAGCCGACATCGTGATAGCGGCGGCGGGACAAGCAGGAATGGTCAAAGGGGACTGGATCAAGCCGGGAGCCACGGTGATCGACGTAGGAACCACCAGAACCATCCTGAAGGGCAAGAAGCGGCTTCTTGGTGATGTGGACTTCGCAGCCGCCGCAGAAAAAGCCGGGGCGATCACGCCAGTTCCCGGCGGTGTTGGGCCCATGACCATTACCACGCTGATGCATAACACGATCGTCGCTGCCTATGCGCGCGAAGGTATGCCGCATTTGAAGCTGTGGTAGCCAGTCGATCGAAACCAGGCCCGATACGTCTAATTCAGTAACGAAGAGGAAAGCCAATGGTGGACACGAGCAAGATTCCAGAGACCACAATTTCGCCCACGCGCGCCTCTGACTACCGATATTTGCGGCCAATGAGCGAAGGGGGCGGCCCGATAGATTCTGATTTCACGAAGGCCTTTGAGGCCGTCGTGAATGGGGCGGCAAGGACTGCCGTCCTTCAGAAGTACGGTCTTTCCGAAATCGACTTTGGTCTGCTGACAGATGGGCAGAAAAATACGTTGAAGCTTGAGATGCAGGCCGAGGCGAATGCGGTCACGAAGGACTCGCTCTACGGAAAAGAAGGCCTCCAATTAGTCGATGGAAAGTTGGTTCGACGAGACTGACAACACTTTCAAAATTTAAATGCTCTTCAGAATTCAGCATTTTTGAAAAGTGCAAGGCTGCGGAGGACCATGGGGGTGCTTTGAAAGCCGAGAAGGATCATTCGTGCGGAATGTCCGCCGCCGTCGAGCGGCCAAGCCGCAAGAAGGCCTTGGCATCGAGATCGCCTCGGGCAGCAGTCTAGTTCCAGAACTCACCGTTAGCCAATCCATCACCCTCAGCATAGGCCGTGTCTCGGACCTCGGACTGTAGACCCGCCTATTTTTATCCTCCTCTACGCCAGACAACTACGATCACTGAATATCTATTGCACAACGACAAATCGTCGCTCTGTCTAGTCTCTGCAGTTTCAAGAGCATCCAGCAGGAGGCAGCACGACCATGCTCGTACCAGATCGTATCGTCCGACTAAAAACCGTCCTCGCTCGCACCGGTCTCAGCCGCTCCACCATCTACCGCAAGATCGCCGAGGGCACGTTCCCAGCCCAGCTAAGAATCAGCATGAACGGCTCCGGTTGGCATGAATCCGATATCGATTGTTGGGTCGCCAATCCTACCGACTGGCGGCCACCGGAGGTGATGACGGAGACGATGCGCGCGAGGAGCGCGTAGTTCACAAATCGTCGTCCAGCTCGTCGTCATGAATCTCGGCTGCGCGCTGCTTTGCGTCGGCGATCAGCTCCCTAGCAGACTCGCCCTTCACCCAGGCATCGAGCATGTCGGCCCAACACTGAAGCATGATTTTCCGTTCGGTCAGGTAGCGGTTCACGTTGTAGACAGCAGCGATACGGTTCCGAGGCGAGTGAGCCATGCTCATCTCGATCCAGCGATCATCGAACTTGGCGCGGTTCAGGCCTGTCGAAAACGTGCGGCGCAGGTCGTGAACGCCGAGGCTTTGAAAGTCCGGGTCGTCCTCGCGGATACGCTCCACAGCCGTATCGATCACCCGATTGAGCGTGGCGTTGCTTATTGGCGTATCGCCGTCGTACCGGCCAGGATGGAGGTATCGGCTGACGCCGAACATGGTGCGAAAGGCCGTCAGAATGTCGAGCGCTTGATCGCTGAGCGGGACGACATGCGCCTTGCCAGCCTTCATACGCTCGGCCGGGATCGTCCAGCGCGCGGCGGCGAAGTCGATTTCCTTCCAAGTGGCGTCGATGAACTCCGATTTGCGAACGCCGGTCAGCAGGACAAACTTCACCGCTGAGCGTAGCGTGGGCGCCGCCGCCACGTGATCCAACGCCGTCAGGACCGCGCGAACTTCGGATGGCGACAAGGCGCGCTCGCGCGGCTTGAACGTCGCGATGGCACTGGTGCGGATCGACTCGGCTGGATTGCTGACATCCAGCCCGCATCCCTGCGCGTGGCGGAAGACCAGCAACACGACCTCGCGGACATGCACGGCCACAGCCGGCCCACGTTTCTCCTTGACCTCATCGCACAGACGTTTGATCCGCTGTGGTGTCACCTCCGCCAGCTTGAGCTTCGACAAGTCGCCTGCGATGGCGCGATCATAGACGGAGCGGCGCATCGCCAGCGTACTGTCGGCCAGTCTTTCTGCCCCCGACTTAGGATCGGCCTTGTGCTTGAAATACGCCTCCGCCCAACCGCCAAAGGTGACCGCCTCGGCTGACGCGGTACGCTTCTCGACCTTAGCTTTCGAAGGCGACTCGCCTCGCTCGACCTGTCGCCGGGCTCGCGCCAGCAGCGTCCTCGCCTCCGCAAGCGAAACATCCATCCCGTATTCCAGTGCCTCGGGCGCTCGTGTCAGCGTGCGAGCCGCCTCGGCGCTATACCGGCCGATGGTCAAGACCTCCTGTCGCCCGTTCACCCGGTACTGATACCGGAACGAAATGACCCCGGTCGGCGTAACGGCCGCGTGCATCCCGTCGCGATCCGTCACCTTGTAGAGCTTGGCCCTCGGCTTGAGATTTTTCAGTTCTTTGTCAGTTAGATCGCCCATAAATCTGCATCCGGTCAGGGGGCGACCGATACCAACAAAGGGTCTGTTGGTAGCGAAAGCCCGTTTCTCGACCATCCTGCGCCATACCAACGTCGCTACCAACAAAGTGGCCGGGCTGGGGTGACATGCAGCGATACGGGGTGGGAAAAATAATCCTTGTCAGTCAGAGTGTTCGTGCGATTTCTGGGACGGCACAGGATGGTCTGAAACCACCCTAGTTCACTCCCACTCAATCGTCCCAGGCGGCTTGCTCGTCACGTCATAGACCACCCGGTTCACGCCCTTCACCTCGTTGATGATGCGCGTGGCGGTCTCTCCCAAAAACTTCATGTCGAACTGGTAGAAGTCCGCGGTCATGCCGTCGGTTGAGGTGACGGCGCGGAGGCCCACGACGTAGTCGTAGGTGCGGCCGTCGCCCATGACGCCCACCGTCTTGACCGGGAGCAGCACGGCGAAGGCCTGCCAGATGTCGTCGTAGAGGCCGTGCTTGCGGATCTGGTCGATATAGACGGCGTCGGCCTTGCGCAGAATGTCGAGCTTGTCCCTGGTGATGTCGCCGGGGCAGCGGATGGCGAGGCCGGGGCCCGGGAACGGGTGGCGGCCGACGAAGATTTCGGGCAGGCCGAGCTCGCGGCCGAGCTTGCGCACCTCGTCCTTGAACAGCTCGCGCAGGGGTTCGACGAGCTTCATGTTCATGCGCTCGGGCAGACCGCCGACATTGTGGTGCGACTTGATCGTCACCGAGGGGCCGCCGGTGAAGGAGACGCTCTCGATCACGTCAGGATAGAGCGTGCCCTGCGCGAGGAAGTCGGCGCCGCCGATCTTCTTGGCCTCCGCCTCGAACACCTCGATGAAGAGGCGCCCGATGGTCTTGCGCTTGGTCTCGGGGTCGGTGACGCCTTCAAGCTCGCCGAGGAACTGCTTGGAGGCATCCACGTGCACGAGCGGGATGTTGTAGTGGTGGCGGAACAGGTCGACCACGGTCTTGGCTTCGTCGAGGCGCAGCATGCCGTGATCGACGAACACGCAGGTGAGCTGGTCGCCGATGGCTTCGTGGATCAAGACGGCCGCGACCGCCGAATCGACGCCGCCTGAGAGGCCGCAGAGCACCTTACCCTTGCCGACCTGCGCGCGGATCTTCGCGATCTCCTCCTCGCGGAAGGCGCGCATGGTCCAGTCGCCGGAGAGGCCAGCGATCTTGCGGACGAAATTGCGGATCAGCTTGGCGCCGTCGGGCGTGTGCATCACTTCGGGGTGGAACATCAGGCCGTAGTACTTGCGCGTCTCGTCCTGGATGATCGCGAACGGCGCGTTCGGCGAGGTGCCGGCCACCGAGAAGCCCGGCGGCATCTTCGTGATGCGATCGCCATGGCTCATCCAGACCTGGTTCTTGCCGCCGGGCGACCAGACGTCCTCGAACAGCTTGCTCGGCGCCTTGACCTCGACATCGGCGCGGCCGAACTCGCGGTGATGGCCGCCCTCGACCGTGCCGCCGAGTTGCTCCGCCATGGTCATCTGGCCGTAGCAGATGCCGAGCACCGGCACGCCGGAGGCGAAGATCAGCTGCGGGGCGCGAGGCGAGCCGGCTTCATGCACCGACTCGGGGCCGCCGGAGAGGATCACCGCTTTCGGCTTCATCTCCTTGAAGGCTTCTTCGGCCTTGTTGAACGGGACGATCTCGCAATAGACGCCGTCCTCGCGCACGCGACGCGCGATCAGCTGCGTCACCTGGCTGCCGAAGTCGACGATGAGAATCTTGTCGTGCGCCGAGGCCACCGAGGGCGTCGACGCGGAGCGGTCGTTCTGTGCTGCTGTCATGGCCAGCAAATACGCGACCGTGCCCCTGCCCGCAACCGCGCGATACGCGCGCCCACATTCTTCTTTGGGCATGGACAAACGAATATAGGTAAGTATTATTGACCTAATATGCCCCACACGCCAAACAGAGGGCAATCAGGGAGAACGCCATGTCACAGCATCATCAGCCATCAACGCTCGCCGCGCTCGGCCGGACCTGGGTCGAGGCCTGGAACGCGCGCGATCTCGAGCGCGTGCTGACGCTCTACGACGAGGACACCGTGATGACCTCCGACCGCATCCCCGCGATGGGGTTCGATGCCAGCGGCACCGTGCGCGGCAAGGACGCGTTGCGGGCGTATTGGGGCAAGGCGCTCGCCCTGCTGCCGGAGCTGCATTTCAGCGTGATCGACCTGTTCGTCAGCCCTGATAGCGTCGTGGTGTTTTACGAGAACGAGCGGGGCAAGCGGATCTGCGAGTATCTGCGGGTGAATGATGCGGGGCTGATCGTGCAGGGGTCGGCGAACCATTTGGTGCATTGAAGGCTTGCTACATTCGACGGTGTCGCCTTAACCACCGCTGTCATTCCCCGCGAAGGCGGGGAATCCAGTACGCCGCGGCTTCTCCGCATCACGGCGCGGCCTCTGGAATACTGGATCGCCCGCCTTCGCGGGCGATGACAGCGTGAATGGGGCGCGAGTGTGCCTCCACACGGGTCATTGCGAGCGCAGCGAAGCAATCCAGACTGTCTCCGCGGAAAGATTCTGGATTGCTTCGCTGCGCTCGCAATGACGGAGACCGGGGCAACAGCGTGCGCTCACAAGCCCCGCACCGTCAGCGCTTGCGTGCGCCGACCTTACGCACCTTCGTATCCGACCATGTCAGCGGCCGACCGGTGCGTGAGGGCAGCACCAGTTGCCCGACCGGCTGGCCCGTCTGATCCACCAGGTCGGAATGCGCTTCGCCGCGCGCATAAAGGTGGGCTTCGCCCCATTGGCGCAAGGCGACGACGACCGGAAACAAATCGTGGCCCTTCCGCGTCAGGGCATATTCCTGATAGGCGCTGCCGTCGGAAGCCGGAACCAGCTCGAGCACGCCCAGTTCCACAAGCTTGTGCAGGCGCGCGCTGAGCATGCCTTTGGCGATGCCGAGATTCTTCTGGAAATCGCCGAACCGGCGCAGCCCGTCGAACGCGTCGCGCACGATCAGCAGCGACCACCAGTCGCCGATCGCATCCAGCGCCCGCCCCACAGGGCATTCAACCTTGGCAAAACCGGTCCGCTTCATGGCGCCTCCCAACTGGTCCTAAAATAAGACTGGACAGCGCCGCGCGCAACTGGTCCTTTTATAGAACCAGATCGAATGCCGGAGATGACGATGACGAACGAGGATGTGCGGGCAGACTCGGGACAGGACCTTGCGGTCGCCGGCCCAGGCGAAGCCGGCGAGATCGCCGGGCGCGGGCTGTCGCGCCCGATGGCGCTGCTGTTCGCGCTGACCTGCGGCCTGAGCGTCGCAAACATCTATTTCGCCCAGCCGCTGCTGGATGCGATGGCGCAGGATTTCGGCATCGCGCCGGCCGCAATCGGCATGGTGATGACCATCACGCAAGTCGGCTACGCGTTCGGCCTGATCCTGATCGTGCCGCTCGGCGATCTCTGGGACCGCCGGCGCCTGATCGTCGGCCAGACCACGCTGTCGGCCATCGCCCTCCTCATTGTCGCCACGGCTTCGCATGCCGCGGTCCTGCTCGCGGGAATGGCGCTGGTCGGCATGCTCGCCGTCGTCATTCAGGTGCTGGTCGCTCTTGCCGCGACGCTGGCAAGCCCGCCGGAGCGCGGCCGGGCCATCGGCACGGTGACGAGCGGCGTCGTGGCCGGGGTCCTGCTCGCGCGCTTCGCCTCGGGCACGCTCGCCGATATCGGCGGCTGGCGCCTCGTGTATCTCGTCTCGGCCGGCCTGATGCTCGCCATGGCGGCGCTGCTGCTGCGCGTGCTGCCGCACGGCCGACGGACGGCGTTGACCGGGGTCGCCTATCTGGCGCTGCTCCGCTCGACCGCCGCGCTGTTCGTCGAGGAGCGGATCCTGCGCGAGCGCGCCCTGTTCGCGTTCCTGATCTTCGCCAATCTCAACTTGTTCTGGAACGCGATCGTGCTGCCGCTTTCCGCGCCTCCGATCGCATTGTCCCACACATCGATCGGGGCGCTCGGGATCGCGGGCGTCGCCGGCGCGCTCGCCGCCCGCAACGCCGGCCGCCTCGCCGATCTCGGATGGGGCCAGCGCAACACCGGGCTCTCGCTCTTGCTGATGCTGGCGGCCTGGGCCCCGATCGCCTGCCTGCAAACCTCGCTCTGGCTCCTCATTGCCGGCGTGATCATGCTCGATTTTGCCATCCAGGCCGTGCACGTGACCAGCCAGA
This sequence comes from Bradyrhizobium sp. Mp27, assembly GCF_029953005.1. NCBI lineage: Bacteria > Pseudomonadati > Pseudomonadota > Alphaproteobacteria > Hyphomicrobiales > Nitrobacteraceae > Bradyrhizobium > Bradyrhizobium sp. Mp27. The sequence continues at coordinate 7,738 of NZ_JASAUS010000115.1, forward strand.
GCCTGATGGTCGCGGCGCGCCCCGATGCCGCGAGCCGCCTCGTCGGCGGCTACATGGTGTTCTACTCGATCGGAAGCGCCACCGGCGCGATCGCATCGACGATCGTGTATGCCGCGGCCGGCTGGAGCGGCGTCTGCATACTCGGCGCCGGAACCAGCGCCGCTGCGCTGCTGGTCTGGGTCATCACCGCCAGCAGGATCGAAGCGCCGGCCGGCTGTGCGGCGACGCGCTAGCGCCTCACCGGAATCTGGACTGAAGACTTGCGCGGATTCGTGCGCTAGCACTGCGCCCGCCGGCTCTGAGACAGGATTCCACGATGAAGCTCCCGACCTCCCCCTTCACCGTCACCGACTGGAGCAAGGCTGCGCCGACCACGCATCCCGGCGAGACCGGCCAAGCGCTGTGGCGCACGCTCAATATCGGCGATCTCCGGGTGCGGATGGTCGAGTATTCGCCGGGCTATCTCGCCGACCATTGGTGCGACCGTGGCCACGTGCTCTACGTGCTGAAGGGCGAACTCGACAGCGAGCTGCGCGACGGGCGGAAATTCAAGCTCACCGCGGGGATGAGCTACCAGGTCTCGGACTTCGGCGACGCCGCGCACCGATCCTCGACGGCCACCGGCGCGACGCTCTTCATCGTCGACTGAAACGCGCGGCGGCCCCTATTTGCACCGCAAAATAGCAAAGCCACGCGACATACCGGCCCACGGGTACTGCCTTGAAGTAGCCCCAAATTCTCGCTATATTGTGATCATCGATACTTGGCCGAACGACTGGGCCGCTTCGCTTCGTTTCAGACGAGCGCGCACGCTTCAGATGACTTCTCCAAACATCGACTGAACAGGATCATGGGCGCAATTCCGCGTACCGGTCCACGTGCGTATCCTCTATTTAACTAACTAAAGGAAATTCCCATGGCTATGGGCACCGTGAAGTGGTTCAACACCCAAAAGGGGTATGGTTTCATCCAGCCGGATGACGGCCAGAAGGACGTGTTCGTTCACATCAGCGCCGTCGAGCGCGCCGGCCTCTCCTCCCTCAACGAGGGTCAGAAGGTCTCGTTCGACATCGTCGCCGACCGCCGCAGCGGCAAGTCGTCGGCTGACAATCTCCGCGTCGGCTAACGCCCACGCATCGTTCTGACCACGGACGTACCGGCAGAACGTCGAGTTGGAAAGCCCCGCGAGCTTCGGTTCGCGGGGCTTTTGTTTTGGGGGGTCGAGAACCGGGCCGCGGCACAACCGGTGCCGTAGGGTGGGCAAAGGCGCGCTCTTCGCGCGCCATGCCCACCATCTTTGGGTGTTCTCACTACGAATGGCGGGCACGCTTCGCTTTGCCCACCCTACAAGGGTCAATACGAGAGCTACGTCTTCTTCAGCACCGAGACGAAGAACCCGTCCGTCCCCGTCCGGCGCGGTGTCATCAGCCAGCCTTCGTCTGACTGCAGCGCGGCCTTTGCGAAATCCTCCGCCTTGTCCCAGAGCACGCTCGCGGTCTGCTCGGGCGGCACGATCGCGAATTCGGGATGGCGTGCGGTGAACGCCCTCACCTGCTCGCCGTTCTCTTCCGCCAGCACCGAACAGGTGATGTAGGCGATGCGGCCGCCGGCCTTGACCAGCGGCACGGCGCGCTCCAGCACTTCGGCCTGATCGCGCAGACGGATCTCCAGCGCGCCGGGGCGCATGCGCCATTTGGCGTCGGGATTGCGGCGCCACGTGCCGGTTCCCGTGCAGGGCGCGTCGATCACGACGAGGTCGGCGGTGCCGCTGATGTCGGCCAGCGGATCGGCCTCGCCCTTGGGCGTGCGGACATCGGCATTGTGGACGCCGGCGCGCGACAGGCGCTCGTGGATCGGCGCAAGCTGGCGCTTGTCGCTGTCGGTGGCGATCAGCCGGCCCTTGCCCTGCATCAAGGCCGCGAGCGCCAGCGTCTTGCCGCCGGCGCCGGCGCAGAGATCGATCACCTGCTCGCCGGGTTTTGCAGCGGTGAAGCTGGCCGCAAGCTGCGATCCCTCATCCTGAACTTCAACGGCGCCCTTGATGAAATCCTCCTCCGCCTGGAGGCCGGGATTGCGCGCATCGGCCGAAAGCTCGATGCGCAGGCCGTTTGCGGACCATGGCGTCGGTTCCGCATGAAGATGAGCAAGCCCGCGCAGCACCTTGTCGCGATTGGATTTTAGCGTGTTGACGCGCAAATCGAGCGGCGCCCGGCTCGCCATCGCAGCCGCCTCCGCGGCGCGCTCCTCGCCGAACACTTTTGCAAAGTACGGGTCGAGCCAGTCCGGATAGTCGCCGGCGATCGCAGCCGGTGCGTCCTTGAGGGACCGCGAGGCCAGCGCGGCCTGCTCGGCCTCGGTCAGCGGCGCCGGTGCAAACCGGCTGCCGTCGAACAGCGCGCCCATGGTGGCCGCGTCCATGTTGCGTTCGAGGCGGAGCATGCCGATCAGCCGCGCACGCGCGGTGTCGGCGTCCATCAGGAAGGCGCTCGAGGCATAGCGGCGCAGCACGTCCCAGACGAGGCCGGCAATGGCGGCGCGGTCGCCGGAGCCGGCGAAGCGGTGCGCGGTGCCCCACTCCTTGAGCGCCTTGGCCGCGGGCACGCGGTCCTTCTCGATGGTGTCGATCAGTTCGATGGCTGCGGACAGCCGGGCAGCGGGAGTCATTTGAATCTTTCAGGTCAGGAATGGCTATTTTTGTTTTGCGCATGATCTTGTCGGAAAACCGGTATCCACTTTGCGCTAACGCGGCCCTCCGGGTCCGGATCACGCGCGCGCCTAGATCAGCAACAGCATCTTCAGCGCGAAGTAGATCCACATCGCGAACAGCACCAGCACGCCGGCGAGCCAGATCGTGGAGCGCCGGCCGAGATCGTTGGAGGAGACGAACACGCCGGCATGGGCAAAGCGCGTCACCACGAACACCCAGGACATCAGCACGATGAAGAGATCGGCGTGGCGCAAGGGCAGCGCCAGGGCGATCAGCGCGTAGAACAGCACCGGCAATTCGAACTGCTCGCCAAGCGCAATGTCGCGGCTCTTGGTCTCGCCGGAAACCAGCGAGCGCCGGCGCGCCAGCGCCATTCCGATCAGGAGTGCGAAGGTGAGACCGACCTGCACGAAGACAGGCAGCAAAACCATTTGGATGGACATCGGAACTTTCCCGTAAGGCGGAACACCGCGGACCGTCATTAGCCGCGACTGCTGGCGCTGACAATCAACGAGTTGAACCGGTGTTCCAGGTGCCGCGACCAAAGGCCGATAGTTAAAGCGATTTCGGCCCCTAGGGCCGCAAGGCGAGCTAGCGCCAAGAGACGGACATGAACACCCTCTCCAGCCTTTTGACCGAATCCGCGGACGGCCGGCTCGGCGTCCTGATGTCGGCGCTGGCAGGCATCGCGGCGGCGCTCGCGGTCGCGCTGGCGATGACGGTGTACTTCCGCCTGAGCTACCGGAGCTGGCGCGACGTCATCAGGCATGGTCTCGCCACACTGGCCGCCCTCGCCCTGTTTGCCTTCGCCGCCTACGACATGCGCCACGCCGCGCTGGCCTATCTCGGCCTCAACCCGTCCAAGCCGGCGGTCGAGTTCGAGATCCGCATGCCGAAGGAAACGCTGACGGCGGTGTCCGACAGCCAGATCGAGCTGCACACCGACCGCAACCAGACGCTGGCACTGGTCGACGGCGTGCGCGAGCTCGGTGATGGCCGCTCCGTGCTGCGCGGCGCGGTGGCGCTCAACCACCGCACCGCCGACCGCGTACTGGTCGTGAACCTGCCCGGCAAGGGCACGTTCGAATTCCGCCTCCGCCTGGCCGCCGAGCCGCACCGGTCCGAGCAGTTCGGACCCTGGCACCTCGCCGACCGCATAGCCTCGCCGGCAACCGGCAGCGGCGCGCCGCAGGACGCCTACACGATCCGCTATCGCGTGCTTTAAACTTTGTTTCATCGCGATGCATGCCCGCGCCGTCATCGTTCCGACGTGCGACAACGCGTATGCTGATCCCATCTCCGAATTTCGCCTCACGCAGATTTCCGACACCCATCTCGGCCGGCGCTTCCCCGGCCTGATCGCAAATTTCGATCGCGTCAGCGAGCACATCGACGCTGATAGACCCGACCTCGTCGTCAACACCGGCGACGTCTCCTTCGACGGGCCGACAAGTCGCGACGATGTCGAATTCGCCAAGAGCCGGCACGCCGCCCTGCCCGTCGCCTGCCGCTACCTCCCCGGCAATCACGACATCGGCGACAATCCAACCGCGATCGGGCCTGCGCCCAAGCCGCCGGTCGAGGAAAAGCACCGCCAACAATTCCGCGACATCATCGGCGAGGACCATTGGTCGTTCGAAGCGGCCGGCTGGCACTTCATCGGCCTGAACTCGCTGGTGATGAATTCCGGGCTCGCCTTCGAGGCCGAGCAGTTCGACTGGTTGTCCCGGGAAATGGCGCGCATCAACGGCAGGCCGATCGCGCTGTTCGTGCACAAGCCGATGTTTCTCAACCTGCCCGACGACCCCGAGACGCCGGAGACCTCGATCCGCTACGTGCCGCAGCCGGCACGCGCGCGCCTGATCGAGATGTTCTCGACTGTGGACCTGCGTCTCATCGCCAGCGGCCACGTGCACCAGCGGCGCGACTTCACCTGGCGCCACACCCGCCATGTCTGGGCGCCGTCGGCCGGCTTCAGGATCAACGACGCGCGCCAGGACCGCATCGCGATCAAGGAAGTCGGGCTCGTCGAATACCGCTTCCGGCCGAACGGTTTTGAAGTTCGTCACGTCAGGGCCGCCGGCCAGGTCGATGTCGATATCGAGGAGCTGCTCGTCCAGATGGGCGGCGAGCACTAGCCCAATTCGTGGGCACAACACCTTACCAAGATACCTCATTGCATCGAATTCGCGCCGGATTTGGCTAAAATGCCTTAATGACAACGTTGTCATTCCGGCATATCGTTCCCGAGCGGTCGAGGAGCCGCTGAGGGAGCGACGATGCAGTTCTTGTCCCGGTGGGGGAGCCAACGTCTTTCAACGACCACGCGGGGCATTCCCCTGGTCGATGGCCTGCCGATCGACGAGATCGCCGGCCAGGATTGGCAGCCTTGCCGCGGCGATCTCGCTCTGCCCGCCCTCACCCTCGATGAAGCCGCCTTCGCGGCCAACCGCGACCTCTTCCTGCGCTGGTGCAGGAGCTCCGACGTTGCCATTGCGCCCCATGCCAAGACGCCGATGTCGCCGGAACTCGCGCGGTCGCTGCGCGAGGCCGGCGCCTGGGGCACGACGGTCGCGAATATCCAGCAGGCTGCCGTGCTGCTCGCCCATGGCGAGCGGCACCTGCTGCTGGCCAATGAGATCGGCGGGCTCGCGGCCGGCCGGCGGCTCGGCGCGTTGCTCGGCGCCTATCCCGACGTCGAATTCCACGCCTTCGCGGATTCACCAGCGGCGGTCGCAGCACTGGCGGAAGGGGCCCGGATTGCGGGCCGCAGCGAATTGTCCGTGCTGGTCGAGCTCGGCGCGGGCCGTGCCGGCGCGCGCGATCGCGCCACGGTCGAAGCGACGATTGCCGCCGTGCTCGCGGCCGACGGCCTCCTGCTCGGCGGCGTGGCCACTTACGAAGGCGCGGTCGCAACGCCCGATCCCGACGAGACGATGCGCGCGATCGCGGCGCTGATGGAACGCACCATCGCGGCCTTCGCGCTGGTACGTCATGCTGCCCCGGACCGGCCGCTGATCATCAGCGCCGGCGGCTCCGCCTATTTCGACGTCGTCGCCCGCGCACTCGCACCAAGCGCGCAGGCCGACGGCAACGCCAGCGTCCTCTTGCGCTCAGGCGCCGTGTTCTTCGCCGATCACGGCATCTACGCGCGCGCTTTCGCCGAGCTCGACCGTCGCGGCGGTCTCGTCATCGACGGCGCACGGCACTCAGCGGCCGCGGGTTTCCAACCTGCGCTTAAACTTTGGGCCGAGGTGCTGTCGCGACCGGAGGCAGGCCTCGCGATCGCCGGCTTCGGCATGCGCGATGCCTCGTTCGATCAGGGATTGCCGGTGCCGCTGCGCGTCTTCCGCGACGGCGTCGCGCAGCAGGGGCTCGCCGAGACCCTGTCGGTCACCCGTCTCAATGACCAGCATGCATTCCTGTCCGTCGCGCCCGATGGCACGCTTGCGGTCGGCGACATCATCGCCTTCGGCATCTCGCATCCCTGCACCTGCCTCGACCGCTGGCGCGTCATCCTCAGCCTCGACGCCGACGGCGTCGTGACGCGCGTCCTCCCCACCCAGTTCGGCTGAGGCGGCGCGCCCGATGAATTTCCTGCCGCTGTGGCGCTATCAGAACCAGCTCATCGACGGCGCCATCGTCACGCTCGAGCTGACGGTGATCGCGGCGCTGGCCGGACTCCTGATCGGCGTTGCCGGCGCGGTCGCGCTGAACGGCCGCATCACGCCGCTGCGCTGGCTGGTGCGCGGCTACATCGAGCTGTTCCGCAACACGCCGTCGCTGATCCAGATGTTCATCGTCTTCTTCGTGCTGCCGAACTTCGGCCTGAAGCTGCCGGCGTTCGAAGCCGCCGCCGTCGCGCTGTCGCTCTATTTCGGCGCCTACTCGGTCGAGATCATCCGCGCCGGCCTCGACTCCGTGCCGAAGAACCAGATCGAGGCCGGCCAGTGCCTTGGGCTATCGGGCTGGCAGGTGTTCCGCCACATCCTGCTGCCGCCGGCGCTGCGCAACGCCTATCCGGCCGTGACCAGCCAGTTCGTCCTGCTGCTGCTCGGCACCTCGCTCGCCTCGCAGGTCGCGGCCGACGAGCTGTTTCACGTCGCGGGCTTCATCGAGAGCCGCACCTATCGCAGCTTCGAGGTCTATGCGGTGATCTGCGTGGTCTATTTCGCGATGGCGATGTCGTTCAAGGCGCTGTTCGCCATCATCGGTCTGGCGGCCTTCCGCTGGCCGCGGCGACGCTGAGGACAAGGCGATGCGATCCTTCACCCTGATCGATTTCGTCTCGCTGTTCGCGGCGCTGCGCTGGACAGTTGCGCTGGTCGTGCTCGCGCTCGCCTTCGGTGCGCCGCTGGCGCTGGCGTTCGCCACGGGCCGCATCAGCCGCTTCGCTGGGCTCCGCTGGACGATGGCGGCGTGCATCCAGATCGTCCAAAGCGTGCCGCTGCTCGGGCTGCTGTTCTTCTTCTATTTCGGCATGCCGTTGTTCCTGGGCATCCAGGTGCCGGCCCTCGTTGCCGTCACCGTCGCCTACACGCTCTACACCGCCGCCTTCCTCGGCGAGATCTGGCGCGGCGGGCTGGAGGCGGTGAAGCAGGCGCAATGGGAGGCAGGCGCCTGTCTCGGCCTCTCCGCCTGGCAGCAATTCCGCCACATCATCGCGCCGCAAGCACTGCGGCTGTCGCTGCCGCCGACCGTCGGCTTCCTGGTACAGCTCATCAAGGGCACCTCGCTCGCCTCGATCCTCGGCTTCGTCGAGCTTGCCCGCGCCGGCCAGGTAGTGAGCGCGGCGACGTTCCAACCGCTGCTCACCTACGCGCTGGTCGCTGCAATCTATTTCGCGCTGTGCCTGCCGCTCACGCTCTGGTCCCGCTCTCTGGAGGCCCGCCTCGATGGCCCTCGTTGAAATCCGCGACGTGCACAAGACTTTCGGCAAGGTCGAGGTGCTCAAGGGCGTCTCGCTCGACGTCGAGGAAGGCGAGATCGTCACGATCATCGGCCGCTCCGGCTCCGGCAAGTCGACGCTGCTCCGCTGCATCAATGCGCTGGAGAGCGTCGATTCCGGCGAGATCCGCGTCGAGGGCGAGAAGGTCCACGCTGGGATGCCTGACCTGAAGGCATTCCGTCAGCGCGTCGGCATCGTGTTCCAGGCTTTCAATCTGTTTCCGCACCTGAAGGTCGAGCGCAACATCACGCTGGCTCCGCTCCTCACCGGCCGCAGCGACAAAGCGAAAGCGCGTGCACTGGCGGAAGATGTGCTGACCCGCGTCGGCCTCGCCGACAAGATCGACGCCTGGCCGGAGCAGCTCTCCGGCGGCCAGCAGCAGCGCGTTGCCATCGCGCGGTGCCTCGCCATGGCGCCTCACCTCATGCTGTTCGACGAGGTGACCTCCGCGCTCGACCCCGAGCTCGTCGGCGAAGTGTTGAAGGTGATGGAGGCGATGGCGAAGCAGGGCATGACCATGATCCTCGTCACCCACGAGATGGGCTTTGCCCGCAACGTCGCCAACCGCATCGTCTTCATGCATCAGGGCCGCGTCTGGGAACAGGGCCCGCCGGCAAAACTGTTCGCCAATCCTGAAACCCCCGAGCTCGCCAGCTTCATCGCGTCCGCCAAATAACCATCCACCAATCCCCGATCAGGAGAGAGCCATGAGACCACTAAAATCCCTCTTTGCGATCGCAGCCACGGCGCTCGCCGTGCTCGCTGCCCCCACCCTCGCACAGGCCGACAAGCTGCAGGACGTGCTCGGCGCGGGCAAGCTGCGCGTCGGCCTGCTGACCGATGCCGCGCCCTGGGGCTTCAAGGACGACAAGGGCGAGATCGCGGGCCTCGATGCCGATCTCGCCCGGCTGATCGCCGCCGACATGGGCGTGAAGCTCGAGCTCGTGCCCGTGACGGCCGCCGCGCGCATCCCGAGCCTGCTCTCCGACAAGATCGACATCCTGATCGCGGGCCTCGGCGCAACGCCCGAGCGCGCCCAGCAAGTGATGTTCTCGCAGCCCTACGCGGTGGTGAATCTCGGCGTCTATGGCGCCAAGGCAATTCTGGCCGCCACCGGCAAGAAGCCCGACAATCTCGACGGCCGCAGCGTTGCGGTGGCCAAGGGCTCGACGCTCGACGTCTGGCTCACCGACAACGCGCCGAAGGTGAAACTGGTGCGTTTCGAGGATACGCCCGCCGCGCTCGCCGCGTTTCTCGCGGGACAAGCCGATACCTTTGCCGAGAACAGCGCCATCGCGCTGAAGGTGCAGGACCAGAACCCGACCAAGGAGGTCGAGCTGAAATTCCTGATCCGCCAGTCGCCGGCCCATGTCGGCGTGCGCCAGGGCGAGCAGAACCTACTCAACTGGATCAACACCGACATCTTCTTCAATAAGCTCAACGGCAAGCTCGGCGCGTTGCAACTGAAGTGGTTCAAGGAAGAGCAGACGCTGCCGACGCTGTAAGCTCGCGCACGGCTCCCGCAACATGCGGGAGCCAACCTTCACGAGGAGAATTTCGAGATGATCAAACGTTACGTCGTCGGCTCGCGCATGAGCCAGGCCGTCGCCGCCGGCGGTATGGTGCACATCGCCGGCCAGGTCGCTGACGACCGCAAGGCCGGCATCGTGTCGCAGACCCAGCAGGTGCTCGCCAAGATCGACGCGCTGCTGAAGGAAGCCGGCTCCGACCGGTCGAAGCTAATCGCGGTCAACGTCTTCCTGCCTCATATCACCGACTTCGACACCATGAACTCGGTCTACGATGCCTGGATCGATCCGGCCAACCCGCCGGCCCGCGCCTGCGTCGAAGCCCGCCTCGCCGATCCCGACCTGCGCGTCGAGATGACCGCGGTCGCCTTGCTCTAGGGCGCCGCCATCCTTTCAACCTTTGGCCGGCGCCGGCGACGGCGCGGCCGCGAGGCAAGCCATGCATACCGGACTTTTCCACGAGATCGATTTCGAGAAAGACCAGAAATGGTCGGGCCATCTCGGCATTCCCTTCTCGATCGATCGCTCCCCCTACTACCAGCTCAAGATCCCGATCTTCCGGATCAAGAACGGCGCCGGGCCAAAGCTGCTTTTGATGGCCGGCAATCACGGCGACGAATATGAGGGCGAGATCGCGCTGACACGGCTGTATCGCCGGCTCGATGCAAAGGACGTCAAAGGCGAGATCACCATCCTGCCCTTCGCCAATTGGCCGGCCGTGATGGCGGCGCGGCGCCGTTCGCCGCTCGACGAGGGCAATCTCAACCGCGCCTTCCCCGGCGATGCCGCGGGCACGCCGACATTCCGGCTTGCGCACTTCCTCGAGCACGAGCTATTTCCGCGGCACGAAGTCGTCTTCGATATCCATTCCGGCGGCACCTCGATGGCGCATGTGCCTTGCGCGCTGATCGAGCGGCAGGGCACGCCCGAGATGATCGGCCACGCGCTGCGCCTGATGGAGGGGTTGGGGATGCCCTTCGCCTTCGTCGCCGAAAACGGCGCGACCGCTCCGACCTCGATGGCAGCGGCCGCACGCGCCGGCGCGATCGGGCTCTCCGGTGAATTCGGCGGCGGCGGCACCGTCACGCCGCAGACCATGGCGCTCACGGCACGCGCGGTCGATCGGCTGTTGCTCGCGCTCGGCCTCGTCCAGGCGCCGGTGCTGGGCCCTCACGCGCCGATCGAGCGCGCCACCGAATTGCTGGCGCTGCAAAGCCACGCGCAGGCGGTGTTCGCGACGCGGCGCGGCTGGTTCGAGCCCGCCGTCATGGTCGGCACGCGCGTTGCGGCCGGCGACGTCGCCGGCTGGTATCATGATTTCGAGCGCCCGGAGCTGCCGGAAGAGGTGCTGCGCTTCCCCGCCGACGGCATCGTGATCTCGCAGCGCCTGCACACCGACAGCCAGAGCGGCGACTGCCTGGTCCAGGTCGGCCGCGCGCTGTCGCGCGACGAGCTGCCGGCGCGCTGAGTTTTGGAGACGATACCGACTGCGATTACACTCGGGATTCGATGACCGATCCGGCAAAGCCGACCTATGACGACGTTATGCGCATTCCAGCGCCGCCCGGCCGCACCAGCGCGAGCGGGCGGTCGCCGCGCATCGAGGAGGTCGCGGAGCGCGCGGGCGTTGCGCCGATCACGGTGTCGCGGGTGCTGCGCCACCCCGAGAAGGTCAATCGCGAGACCCGCGAGCGCATCCTCGAGGTGATCGAGGCGACCGGTTACGCCTCCAACCCGCATGCGCGCGCGCTGCGCTCGGGGCGCTCGAACGTGGTGATGGCCTTCGTCTCCAACATTCTCAGCCAGCAGTTCGGCCTTGCGGTGCGCAGCTTCGCCGCCACGCTGGAGCCGGAAGGCTTCGAGGTGCTGGTCGGCCAGACCTCCTACTCCTATGCCAAGGAAGTCGCGATGATCCAGTCGCTGCGCGGCATCCGCCCCGCAGCGGTGATGTTCACCGGCGTGATCGAGCTCGAGGAGAATCGTGCCGCGCTGCTCGAGCTCGGCATTCCCGTGATCGAGACCTGGGCGTTTCCGCGCGACCCCATCGACATGCTGGTCGGCCTCCCCAATGCGGATGCCGGCGCGATGGCGGCGCGCAGGCTGGCCGAAGCCGGACATCGCCGCGTCGCCTTCATCGGACGCGGCAGCGGCCGCGGCGCACTCCGCCGCGACGGTTTTCGTAACGCGGCGGCAAAGCTCGGCCTCGAGATCGTCCACGAGATCGGCGTCGGTGAGATCACGGGCCTCGTCGACGGCCGCGCGGCTTTCACCGCCCTGCTCGAACGCGGCGGCGATGTCGATGCGGTGTTCTGCGCCAACGATCTGCTTGCGACCGGCGCGCTGATCGAGGCCCGCGCCCGCGGCCTGTCGGTGCCGCGCGATCTGGCGCTGCTCGGCTTCGGCGACAACGACGTCGCCGATCAGATCACGCCCGGTCTCACCACCATCTCGTTCGATGCGGCGGCTGTGGGGCGGATCGCGGGCGAACTGCTTCTGGCGCGGCTATCAGGCACGCCGCGCGCCGAGCAGCGGCTCGCCGTCGAGCTGTTCCTGGTCGAGCGCGGCAGCGTCTGAGGTTGCGGATCAGGCGATGGTCTTGAGATCCTGCTGGATCGCAGCCAGCAGCGATTGCAGCGCATCGCTGTTCACCGGCCTCGCCTCCGCCTTCGCAGGCTGGAGCTTGTCAGGCTGCGCAGCTCTGCCCGGACGTTTCGGGAATGGCGGTGGTGGCGCCGGCATCGCGGCTGGCGTGAAATCGCCCTCATCGTCGACGTGGACGAACTTGCCATGGATGACGTCGTCGCGACGGCCCATGACGAACAGGGTCGCCCAATAGCCGGCAGCCAGAAGGATTACGCTGAAAATACCAATCTCTAACATCGCAGCACCTAAAATATGCGCGATGATTCAATGCCTTCCCTCAGCCGTCAATGAACCGACGGTCACACCTGCGGCTTTTGCGGGCAGGTGTGGCCGATCGGTCACTCTTTGTTAACCATCAATGTCCGGCGTGTGACGCTTTTGCAACTAGGCCTTGCAGCTAAGCTTTATCAGGCCCCACTCGCACCAGCTGCTTGCCGAAATTGGCGCCCTTCAGGAGCCCCATGAAGGCGCCGGGCGCGCTGTCCAGGCCCTCGGTGACGAACTCCTTGTACTTGACCTTGCCGTCGCGGACCCAGGTGGACATGTCGCGCAGGAAGTCGCCATGGCGGTTGGCGAAGTCGGAGACGATGAAGCCGCGGAAGGTGAGCCGCTTGGTCAGGGTCGCGCGCATCATCGCTGCGGCCCATTTCGGAGGCTTGGCCTCGGTGTCGTTGTAATGGGCGATCAGGCCGCAGACCGGCACGCGCGCGAACGGATTGAGCAGCGGGAACACCGCCTCGAACACGGCGCCGCCGACGTTCTCGAAATAGACGTCGATGCCCTTCGGGCAGGCAAACTTCAGCTTCGCGGCGAAATCGGCTTCGCGGTGATCGAGGCAGGCATCGAAGCCGAGCTCCTTCACCACGTAGTCGCACTTGTCCTTGCCGCCGGCGATGCCGACTGCACGCGCGCCCTTGATCTTCGCGATTTGCCCGACAGCCGAGCCGACTGCGCCGGAAGCGCCGGCGACGACGACGGACTCGCCCTCTTGCGGCTTGCCGATGTCGAGCAGGCCCGTATAGGCGGTCATGCCGGGCATGCCGAGCACGCCGATGGAGGTCGAGATCGGACCGAGCTTCGGATCGACCTTGATCAGGCCCTTGCCGTTCGAGATCGCGTGCGACTGCCAGCCGGTACGGGCGCGCACGATGTCGCCCTTGGCGAAATCAGGATTGTTGGAGGCCGCGACCTCGCTGACCGCCTCGCCCTCCATCACGCCGCCGACCGGCACAGGTGCTGCGTAGGACGGACCGTCGCTCATGCGCCCGCGCATATAGGGATCAAGCGAGAGCCAGATCGTGCGCAGCAGGACTTCACCTGCGCCGGGCGCCGGAATCGCGAATTCCTCGATGCGGAAATCGGATGGCTTGGGTTCACCGACGGGACGTGCGGCGAGAACGATGCGCTTGGCTTGGGACATGGCTTCCTCCGGGCTGCTTGTTGCAGTCATTTAGGAGGAACGCGGGGATGAAGCAAATCCCAACATTCGCTGTCATCGCCCGCGAAAGCGGGCGATCCAGTATTCCAGAGGCAGCTGTGATTGAATCGAGAAGCCGCGGCGTACTGGATTCCCCGCTTTCGCGGGGAATGACACCGTCATTGAGGCGAGCGCGCCGAAACCGACGCGCAGCCGAATGCGGAGCGGCTAACCCGCGCCCGGATAGTTCGGGCTCTCGCGCGTGATCGTGACGTCGTGGACGTGGCTTTCGCGCAGGCCCGCGCCGGTGATGCGGACGAACTGGGCCTTGTCGTGCAGGTCCTTCATGTCCTTTGCGCCGACATAGCCCATCGCGGCGCGCAAGCCGCCGGCGAGCTGGTGCATGACGTTGCCGACCGGGCCCTTGTAGGGCACCTGGCCCTCGATGCCCTCAGGCACGAGCTTGAGCGTGTCCTTGATGTCCTGCTGGAAATAGCGGTCGGCCGAACCGCGCGCCATCGCGCCGACCGAGCCCATGCCACGATAGGCCTTGTAGGAACGGCCCTGCCACAAGAACACTTCGCCGGGGGTCTCGTCGGTGCCGGCGAGCAGCGAGCCGACCATGGCGATGTCGGCGCCGGCGGCGAGCGCCTTCGCAAGGTCGCCGGAGAACTTGATGCCGCCGTCGGCAATGACGGGAATGTCGGACTTCTTTGCAGCTTCCACCGCATCCATGATCGCGGTGAGCTGGGGAACGCCCACGCCGGCGACGATGCGCGTGGTGCAGATCGAGCCCGGGCCGATGCCGACCTTGATGCAGTCCGCGCCCGCATCGATCAGCGCCTGCGCGCCCTCGGTGGTGGCGACGTTGCCGGCAACGACCTGCACGGAGTTGGACAGACGCTTGATGCGGTTGACCGCATGCAGCACGTGGCGGGAATGGCCGTGCGCGGTGTCGACGACGACGAGATCGACGCCGGCATCGATCAGCCGCTCGGTGCGCTCGAAACCGGTGTCGCCGACGGTGGTGGCGGCGGCGACGCGCAGGCGGCCCTGGGCATCCTTGCAGGCGAGCGGATGGGCGACCGCCTTCTCCATGTCCTTGACGGTGATCAGGCCGACGCAGCGATATTGCTCGTCGACCACGAGCAGCTTCTCGATGCGATGCTGGTGCAGCATCCGCCGCGCCTCGTCCTGGCTGACATTCTCGCGGACCGTGACGAGGCCGTCATGCGTCATCAGCTCGGAGACTTTTTGCCGGCGGTCGGTGGCAAACCGCACGTCGCGGTTGGTGAGGATGCCGACCAGCTTGCCGGGCGTATTCTTGCTCGCGCCGGTGACGACGGGAATGCCGGAGATGCCGTGGTCGCTCATCAGCTTGAGCGCATCGTCGAGCGTGGCCTCGGGGCTGATGGTGAGCGGATTCACCACCATGCCCGACTCGTAGCGCTTGACCTGCCGGACCTGGGCGGCCTGCCCCTCGGGGTCGAAATTGCGGTGGATGACGCCGAGGCCGCCGGCCTGCGCCATGGCGATCGCCATGCGGGCTTCGGTGACCGTGTCCATGGCGGACGCCATGATCGGGATGTTGAGCGGAATGGCGCGGGTGACGCGGGAGCGGATGTCGACCTCGCCCGGCATGACGTCCGACAGGCCCGGCTTCAACAGCACGTCGTCGAACGTAAAGGCTTCGCGAATGCCTTGAAGTTGCACCGTGGCCATCTGCCAACTCCTTCCTGCGGCCCTGCCGCAAATAGCTATGGATGAGCGCCGCCCTCAGCGTGCCTTGCGGCATCGCCGGAGAATCGGAGCCCATCGGTGGGGTTGACGCGGGTCGATAGCACGGCCACGCGACGAATCAAAGCAAATCGGACCGCCGGCCAGCCATGCACAGGCCTTTTAAGTAAATTCGGCGTGGATGGCCGGGTGGCGGCCCCCCTCGTCATTCCCCGGCGCGACGAAGTCGCGACCCCGGAATCCATCCCGCAGCAGTCTCTGGGGCCCGATGGATTCCGGGCCCACCAAGGGGCGCGCCCCGGAATGACGAGGGAGCGCGTGCACTCGCCGTCGAGGGTCACACCGTTGTTACGCAGGATTTAGGTGCTATGCGTTGATCCGCAATGGTCCCGGCGGAGCGGCGGTGATAAGCCGCAAGTCCACCTTTCCTTCTGATTTTCATTACCAATCCGTCATGGTCGACAAGCAACGCGTCATTCCGCTGATCGTGGCCACCGCCCTCTTCATGGAGAACATGGATTCGACGGTGATCGCCACCTCGCTGCCCGCGATCGCGGCCGACATCGGCACGAGCCCGCTGACGCTCAAGCTTGCCATCACCTCCTATCTGCTGTCGCTCGCGGTGTTCATCCCGGCGAGCGGCTGGACTGCGGACCGTTTCGGCGCGCGCATGGTGTTCGCGATCGCGGTCGGCGTGTTCATGGTCGGCTCGATCGGCTGCGCGCTCTCGACCTCCGTCACCGATTTCGTATTCGCGCGCATCCTTCAGGGCATGGGCGGGGCGATGATGACGCCGGTCGGACGCCTCGTGCTGCTGCGCTCGGTCGACAAGAGCGCGCTGGTCAACGCGATGGCATGGGTGACGGTCCCTGCCCTCATCGGTCCCGTGATCGGCCCGCCGCTCGGCGGCTTCATCACGACCTATGCGTCATGGCACTGGATCTTCCTGATCAACATTCCGATCGGGCTGCTCGGCATCTTCATGGCCTTGCGTTTCATCGATCCGATCAAGAGCGAGACGCGGGAACCGTTCGATCTTTACGGCATGGTGCTCGCGGGCGTTGGCCTCGCCGGCATCGCGTTCGGTCTCTCCGTCGCCGGGCTCAACCTTCTGCCCTGGAGCACGGTCGCGGCCCTGGTCGTGGGCGGCGCGATCTCGATGACATTGTATGTCCTGCACGCGCGGCGGACGGGCTCGCCGGTGCTGGACTTTTCGCTGCTGAAGCTGCCGACGCTGCGCGCGGCGGTTTTCGGCGGCTTCATGTTCCGGCTCGGCATCGGCGCGCTACCGTTCCTGCTGCCGCTGCTGATGCAGATCGGCTTCGGGCTGTCGCCGTTCCATTCCGGCCTCGTCACCTTCGCCTCCTCGCTCGGCGCCATGGGCATGAAGACGCTGGCCGCGCGCATCATCCGCACCTTCGGCTTCCGCAACCTGATGACGGTGAACGCGGTCGTCAGCGCGTTCTTCCTCGGCGTCTGCGCGCTGTTCACGGTGACGACGCCGCTGCTCATCATCATGGTGATCCTGGTGGTCGGCGGCTTCTTCCGCTCGCTGGAGTTCACCGCGATCAACACGGTGGCCTATGCCGACGTCGAGACCGCGCAGATGAGCCGCGCCACCACGCTGGTCAGCGTCAATCAGCAGCTCGCGGTCTCCGCCGGCGTCGCGGTCGGCGCGGCCTGCGTAGAAACGACGATGTGGTTCAACCATGTCAGCGAGATCGACGCCACCGTGTTCGCGCCGGCCTTCGTCGTGATCGCGTTGACTTCGGCGGCGTCGAGCTGGTTCTTCTGGCAGATGCCCGCCGACGCCGGTCACGAGATCTCCGGCCGCAAGGCGGTCGAGATCGCCAGCCGCAAGGGTGCCGCAAAGAGCGCGGCGACCGCCGCCGTCAAGACGGCGACGGAAGATACGCAGGACGTGCGGGATCAAAGGTTGGGGTAAAGCGCTATCAGGCCCGAGCGACGTCGGTCAGAACCCGACGTCGTAAAATCGTCCACGATGTGGTGGGCACGGGCGGCGTCCGCCGGCCGGTCGGCCCAGCACTCGAGCCCAGCCGCCTTGACCTAGCTCAAGGAGCGAAAGCCGGACATGAGCCTCGATGACACCTGCAAACGGTGATCGAAGACCAGGCCATGGCTCTATTGGGACCGGATACTCCGTTCGGGGACGTACTTGATCCGATGGAACGGATCTCGGAGACCTTGTTCGGGCTGATCATGGCCCTTACCTTCATCTGCTCGCTTGGTGTCGCGACCGGGACCAATATCAATATTCAAACAATGCTGATCGGCGCACTCGGCTGCAATCTCGCCTGGGGCATCGTTGACGGCGGTCTTTATCTGCTGGCGCGCATCAATGACCGGGGAAACAAGGTTCTGACCCTCCGCGCGATACGGAAGGCGCCGGATCCCGAAGCAGCGCGCCGCGTCATTGCCGACGCGCTGCCGCCGGAACTGTCGGCCATGCTGCCCGTAGAGCAGTTGGAATCGATGCGGAAACGGTTGCAACAATTGCCTGAGCCGGCTCCCGGTCCAGGGCTGACGAAGCGCGACTGGATCGGAGCGCTCGGCCTTTGCCTGCTGAGCTTCCTGTCGACCTTCCCGGTGGTCATCCCGTTCCTGTTCTTGAGCGACGCCAGACTGGCGCTGCGCGTCTCCTACGCCGTCGCCATCGTGATGCTGTTCTGTTGCGGTTACGTGTTCGGGGTTCGTAGCGGGCTGCGGCCTTCGGTGGCGGGACTTGCGATGGTGGCTGTCGGTAGTACGCTGGTTGGCATCGCGGTCGCTCTGGGAGGATGATCGACTTGCGGCGACACGAAACATCGTTTCGGGGTGCAAGCGGCGCCTTATTTGCCGCGCTGGCCGGACTGTGGCTTGCACCCATGACCGGCGGTTTGGCGTTGGCCCAATCCTCGGCCGGGGCGCTCGGCCTCGGCAACCGCGGTTGGTCGGCGGCCGACACCACCCACGCAACGCCTGCCGACGAGCTCGAATTCAGCGCGCGCGCGGGGCTTGCATCCGACTACATCTATCGCGGGACCACGCTGTCCGATCATGGCCCCGCGGCCGGCGCCGCCTTCGAGACGAGATGGGGACCGCTCTACGCCGGCACAACGGTCGCCACCGTCAAGCTGCCGACCCAACCGGCCGCCGAACTCACCTTTGCCGCCGGCATGCGCCCGCAGATTGCCACGATCGATTTTGATCTTGGGGCGACCTATTTCGCCTATCCCGGTGAAAGACTTCCTGGCGAGACCAACGGCATCAATTATTGGGAGGTCGTGGTCCGCGGCGATCGACGCATCGGCGATCAGGTCCGCGTCGCCGGCGGTTACGCCTATTCTCCGAGCGTCTCGAACACCGGCGCCTGGAGCCAATATGTGGCGGCCGGAGTCGGCTTCGACGTGCCGGAGCGGCTTCTGCTGAAGAACCTGACCGTGTCGTTCACCACCGCCGCCGGCTATTCCTGGTTTGGCAACCAGACCCCGCAACTCGGCGGCTTCCCGCTGCCTGCCTATCTCAACTGGCAGGCCGGCGTGACGTTCACGCACAAGGCGCTCAACCTCGATCTGCGCTACTACGACACCAATCTGTCGAAGGAAAACTGCTTCGTCTTTACAGGCGATCCAAATGCGCGGCCTGGCGGCCGCGCCAATCCGATCACCAACCCGGACGGCCTGGTCTCGAACTGGTGCGGCGCGACATTCGTCGCCAAGGTCTGGTTTGCGTTCAACTAACTTAGGGAACCACCGTCGGCGGCAATATGCGGGAGAACACGACACCCAGCCCGAGCGCGTCGCCCGTCAGGACGAGCTTTCCGCTATTGATCGCTCGCTGCAGCAATATCCTCTGCAGGTTGGGATCGGGGTGAGTCGGATCGGAATAGAACTTCGCTAGTACCCGGAATCAGAGCTGAGTGATACGGCGGCCTTTGAAACGGCGTTGACGGACCTTTTTCTTGGTCCAGACGAAGGGCTCGGCTCTGTCGTTGTATGCGTTGAC
>NZ_JASAUS010000116.1:0-26469 GCF_029953005.1 Bradyrhizobium sp. Mp27
TCAAAAGTTCTTCTGGAGTGATCATCGATGGTGTCCACCTCGTTCATGGTGGACACCTCATCCCATCCCCGCGCTCAACTGCATAGGTGCGTAGAAAGGAGCGCTTACGGTGAAACAGTGACGCCCATGCTGCTGGCGCGGCGCTTCACGCTGAACCCGGTGTTGATTATCCTTTCGCTGGTGTTCTGGTTCTGGATGTGGGGCGTGCTTGGCGCGATCCTGGCCGTTCCGATGCTGGCTATCCTGAAGATCATCTGTGACAGGTTGCGCCCGCTAAAGGCCCTGGGGCACTTCCTCGAAGGGGAATAGCGGCGTCGCCGCTGGCTTGCATGTCCCGTAGCAACGGAAATGTGGGTGACGACTTTGGGCTGACGGTTTTTGAGAACGGTGGCTGCCTCGGAGCGCGCCCTACATTGATGACCGGGATGACGCGATCGGAGAACCATCCGCCGTCCAGTCGATTCGCCGTATTGGATGCGGTTTACGTGTGCGCGAAGGCGATCAGACCTACGATAAAGTGACGAAATTCCCGAACAACTGCGCACACGTACGCTTGCCGTGAAGTCATTCGAAGGAAATGATGGTCGATAACCGGTTAGTCGACGGTCTTCAGATCGAACCAGTCGTAGAAGAGTGGTGGCTCGCGCCGTCGAATGTCGACTATGCATATTCACTTTGCGGCAGCTGGTTGCTACGTCGCAAGAGTGGAGAGGACCGGTGATCTTGAGGTTTCCGCCAGCAAGGTCCCGTCGGAGAGCTATTGAACGAACTCGGTAGCAACGAGTTGTCCCTGATGCCTAAACGCAAATCACCATCCACGGGCGCAATGAGCGTGCAGCCTGTCGAACATAGCTCTACAGCGCCAACCCAGCTGGCTATGGCGCCAACAGTCGGCGAGCAACACAGGACGCCACTTCCGAAAGAACAACAAGCAAGGGCGGATGCAGTCCGCACCGCGAACGCAAGAATGATGCGGCGCAATTCCCTGCGGACGCAGCGTCAAGCGCAGAAGGGCTAGTGCAGGCCGACAGGTTGCCTGTTCAGTTGCTGGAATCGATCGCCCGGTCCAGGTCGCGAAGGTACGATAGTCCGTGCACCGTCAAGCGGTGCTGGTCTTGTTCGCCGCCGATGTACAATTTCATCAGATGCTTGGAAAGACATTCACGGGCGCCCTTCGTCTCGGAGCGGTCCGCAAGGACGCCGTATATGCTTAGCGCGCGATCAACGGGGACGATGTTCATTGGATTAACTCATGGGACCGTTTCAGCTCTGAGAAGGTAAGGTTCGCTGCTTCGTATCGTTCCAAGAAATAGCCCGTCTCATGATGCGATTTTGAGCGCGAAGTGATTGCGCCCCTCGCTCTGTGATGCACAAACGCCGCCAGGCGGAAATGGTCCCCTGACGGCGTTGCAAGAGGCTGAATGCTAAATCCCTTTCACGAGAACTGGTCGGGTACTTCGGAAAAGGCTCAACCGACCAAAAGCGGCTTGACCTTCTGCCGGAACCAATGTCGTCGGCGCAACTTGGTGACGGGTGACCGGATGCATGTGCCCCCAAGCATCCGATGAAATGACGGCCTCAGCTCGTCCCCCGCGCGCTGGGGCCGTTCCTTGGAACGGTGCTTCTAGTCGCGCTCTCTCAGCAGGGGCTTCTCATGCAAGACCGCACTCAACAGCGAATTGTGGACCTCAATGTGCCCATTATAGCTGATGAGGCCCAGCCTGCGAAACTTGTTCATGAAATAGCTGACCCGGGATCGCGTGGTCCCGATCATTTCAGCCAATGTTTCCTGACTGATGTTCACGCTGATCGGCTGCGGGCTCCCTTCCTTGCCGAAATTCGCGAGCAGCAACAGCAGCCGAGCAAGCCGCCGCTCACTCGAATTGAATAGCTGGTCGATCAGGTCCTCCTCAATCCGACTGTTCCGGGTCAGGAGGTATGACATGAATAGCTCTGAAAATTTCGGCTCGTCACGAATAGCCGACATCATGGCTTCCTTGGTGATCGACGTGATGACGCAATCTTCCATCGCTGTTGTCGTAGCGATGCGTAACGGGTGACCATTCATGCATCCTTCGCCAAAGAACTGGCCGGGCTCCAGAATTGCGACGACCGCTTCCTTGCCCTGCTCAGACACGACCGTTAGCTTGACTTTGCCTCTTTGAATGTAAAAAACGGTGTCCGCGACGTCGCCTTGCTGGAAGACATGTTGGTTCTTGGGAAGTTCGAGAATCGTCTTCCCCGCGCCCACTTTGGCGAGAAACGTTTTGGGGTCAAACATGTCCTTGGTTGGCTTCGCCACGGGAGCCTCCTTTGACTCAGCGAATTTGCTCGATTTCGGTTGGCTGCCAAGCGCCAAGCCTTTCGAACCGAGCGGCGAGCTGCTGCTTTAGCCAACTGATCACTTTGCGGGGCTTGCCCCGTTTCGCAGACATTACCCCCTGATTGCCCGCAGTTCTACGGAGAAGGCCCGCCTTTTTGAGCCCCTCGGTTCGCTGTGCGCCGGGCGACATCGCCTGCGCTTCCTCAAGCGCGTCAATCGCTCACGCGTGCAGGCTGCGGCTGTCACCCACCAGATCAGTTGCGACCGTGACGATGTGAGCATGATCGCACTTGGCGCACTCAAGTGTGCGGATATCGAAGCCGGATGGCCCAGCTCAACGCTCCAAATGCATCCTCGCGTTGCATTTTGGACAATGCGGTTGTTGGCTGGCGAGGAGTGAGACGCGGGACGAGGAATAAGTCTTTGCCATCAACCGTCCACCTGTGCACGTCTACCCAGCCCAGAGATCGGCGTGGGAAGGCAGTTTGCCGTTCCGAGTTGAGGACGCGTCCTATGTCTTGGATCGCGGTCAGCCGGTCACTTTCGGTGCGCCGTTGGGCTTTTTCGGTATCAGCCATTTCCTCATGTCAGCGGCAAAGCCAAGTTGTTCGGCTTTTCTGATGGCTTCGGATCGCATCGATCCGGCCGGCAACTTCTCTGCCCGTGCCAGAGCCTCAGATGCCCGGGCAGCCCAATCGTGACTACCGAGATCGTTGCGCGGCAGCTCTGTCATGTCATGATCTTTACTGCGGCCCTCGCAGGTGGCTGTGTTCCCAATCGACAGCACCGGACTTCATCGGGCCGGCCATCTGCGCCTCATGAATATCGGCGCACCTGATGCAACGCAGGGTCCAGTGCTCGAACCCAGCATGGGCCACCGCAATGTTTCGCACCTCTGTACGCGACTGCCATTTGGGACAACGAGGCTGCGCCGCCGCGCGAGGTGATAGGGTCTTTGCTTGTGATCGGGCAAACTTGCCCCCTGTGGGACAGGCGGGCGCACTATCCAACTCTCTGTCACCGATGGGTGCCAACGGTCGGGAGGTGATCACAGCAGTATCGACTCGGAGCGCGGCCCGCTGGTCAATATTGCTCACTCATGAGAATTTGACGGGATGATTGTAATCAGCTGTAGCGGCAAGCCTCTTTGAGAGACACGAGTGTTAGACGCCAACCATTGCCAACTAGCGCGGTCTTTTCGTGCCAGTTTATTTGTGCCCTGGGCTCGTTATTCGAACCTTTGGTCCCCATATCTATGTATGTCTGATCAACCATCGAGGTTGGTCGGAATGGGCCGAGACTTTCAACGAAAGGGGCCCGGCATGTTTAAATCTCAGCAATATCGTGCAAAGGCAGCCGAGTACGGCGAACTGATTAAGCGTTCGATCGGTCCGGCTGAGATCCGTAAATTTCAACAGCTGCAGGACCGACTTGCCTCGCTCGCGGATAACGAGCAGGGGCTGGCGGATGACAATGCAGTGCACGTTGCGGAGCAGGACGGATCGAGCGGCGGAGCCCTTGCGGCCGAAGAAGAGCTCGTTTTGCGTTGTCTCGGCGCGGCCATCATCATGCAATGGAACGCCCTGCCGACGACGCTGCGGCGAGAGATCTTCGACGCCGCCGGGTCGGTCGGCAAGTTGTTGGAGACGGCGGCGCTCCGCGGGCAAATCGCGCGATTTCTGCATAAGCACAAGGATGATGCCGGTCGTAGCAAACTGCCTTTAACAGAAGGCACGCCTAGCGATGTGAGAACGGTCGCTCTGGCTCTGTCACGGTGGGACAACGAGGGAGGCGCAGTCCGCGACGTGGCTGCCGATGAAAATAGACGTCAATAACAGGAGGACTCCCATGTCATTTACACAGTTTCGAGTTGATGACGGACCACACACCATGGACGGGCTACGGCTTTTTGCTCTGGATGGAAATGAACGGGTCGAGGCGTTCATGGGCCGGAAGGTGATGGACGTTTGGGCGGAGTCTGTCGAGCATCGTGGAGGACGACAAAGTCTGTTCCGCGATCAATACAATGCGCTTGGCAGGCTGAACCTTGCCGCATTTCAGCGGATTGTGAGCGCGAAATACCAGCGAGGCGCCGCATTCAACCGCCAGCATCCTTTTGTCGAGGTTCTATTCTCTGACATTACGGAAAGCGGCGAGGCTTTGGATCTAAGTGAACTCGTTCGGGACGCGTTGCCGCCAGCATTTCATAGACTGGCCTGAGACCTGAACTACGAGAGTCCCGCGACTGGAGTCATGTGCGCTCAGTACCACAATCGTAGAAGAATGACCAGCGCTTGGCGATAAGCAGAGCCGCGAAACCACAGCTCGGTCGTGGCGGCAAGATCCTGGAGGATCAGTACAATACGGTTTCGACTCACAGTACATTCAACAACAATTCGGAGAACAAGATCGATATCGACCCCGACAAAAGTGCCCCATGCGATCCGGAATGCCTCCTCGGTGGCAGCTCTCTTGATCAGCAGGATGGCCATCGTCGCCGAGCCGAAGCTCCGGCCGCCGGCGGACACTTGGCGCCCGAGAATGCGGATGGCGACGCCCGGCCTTTGCTTTTTTGATATAGTTCGTTGCCCGTAGGTCTCGAGATCTTATGCCGACGCCGGGACCGGGAGGAACCGATGTTCATTCGGGTACGAGATTCCCATTTTCGCTCTATCGTCAAGGCCGTCAGTTGGAGGATTACCGGTAGTATCGACACCTTCGTGCTGAGTTTCATCTTCACGGGCAGCGTAAAGGTTGCAGGCTCGATCGCCGGCGCTGAAGCGATCACGAAAATGATCCTCTACTACCTTCACGAAAGAGCCTGGTCCGTCATTCTCTGGGACCAGCGAGGTCCAACCGGTGGCGAGTCCAGCTCAACCTGATTCGCGCTTCGGCTCACTGCGCAAGAGCGACTTCGGCCTATTTAGCAGTTGGAGGAGCGAGCGTCGACCGACATAAGTAAGTTCTGCAAAGCGTAGAACAGGAAGATTGCGGTTAAATTCTCTCTCTCGCGCGTCGACGCCGCCTGCGCCTGCCCCGATAGGCGATCTTTCTGTAGGCCTCGTTGGTGCTCTCTCGCAAAGCGATCAAAGTGAGCAGCTGTGTATTGAGATCCTTTGAAATGGATTGGAGGTAAAAAGCTTATCGTCGAGTGACTGCATCGATCCGCCAACCCCCATTTTGGCGAAATATGACCTGAAACTCTTACAGCTGCTGGTCAATATTGACCACCCCCGGATCAATAGATAGCCGTTTTGGTCGCGGGAAGGTCAATTGGTTTCATCTTCCGCAACGAGGTGACCCAAAGCGGGAGTTATTCATCAGGTGCAGAATCGGCGTAGCGTGCTGGCATGCTCGAGCGGATTGCTTGTCCGAGCGCTACCCAAAGACGGCGACGCACCGAAGTCATCGCTTCCGCCAAATGGCAAGTCAGTGCCGGCGGTGAGCCCCGAGGGCGGAGGCGCACGTCCTGAGTCTTTCGAATATTGCCCAAGTAAGGACAGGCAATATTTTCAAACGGCTGGAACGATTGATCTTGGGACTTCTTGGTCCTCCGCAATCGGAGATCTTATCTTCGAGAACCAAGCCCACTGACCGGTCGACATTTTGCCCCAATGCCCGGCGGAAGGCTTAGCGGCCTCAGATGCCCCCGCACTGAGGCCGTTGCCTTGGCCGAGGCGAAGGTGTTCACGTGGTGCGAAAAACGACTTGACGAACTGCTTCAGGAACATCGCGAGCAGCCTGTGCCTTGACTAGCGGATCCGGTCGAACTTGGCGTCGCCTCGAAGGTGTCAGCGCTACAAGTGCCCTCTAACTGACGACCTCGATGATAGAGCGGGAATGAAAATCTCGTGCCCGATAAACATCAGTGCTTCCCGCTTCCCTTCTGGTCCATGACAGACAAGGTCGTCACCGCCTAGGTCTTACCCGGCACCGCTTCGGCCTCGATAGCCGCGACAAGCTCGGGCGCAAGGTGCGCGGACAAACGCTGAATGATGTTGAGTAGCTGCAAGATTTCTTGCTCACGCAAGGCGTCAATCTTGTTGTGCAGCAATTCGATCTCGAGTTCAGCCTTCACATTTATTCGGTAGTCGTGTTCTGCGTGCCTGCGGTCAATCTCAGATTGGCGGTTCTGGCTCATCATGATGATGGGCGCTGCGTAGGCTGCCTGGAAAGAAAGGACCAAGTTCAGCAAAATGAAGGGATAGGCGTCCCAATGGTTGATGAATGCTATCATGTTCAGAATGATCCAAATGCCAAGAAGGACGCTTTGGATGATGATGAAGCGCCAAGAACCAACTGTTTCAGCAACCCGGTCGGCAAGCATCGCGCCCGGCGTCAGTGCGAGCTTGGGTACGTTGCGGGCTGGCTTTTGCGCCCGAAGTTCTCGCAACCGCTCCTGATCTTCGGGACCTAGGTGCACTTTGTGGCTTTGCTCGTTGGTCATTCGTTGCATCCACAGTTAAGAGGGGTATGACGATCCGGTACAGGCCGCTTTGGGATGGGAAGCAGGAGAAGTGTACTACGTTGACGCGAAAGCGGAGAACTGTGGGCGACTTGCCTTTGGTCTATCCGGTTCAGCGCGACGATGAAGCGGATGCAAGTGGTCCCGTCACTCTTGGATCATTTCCGCCGGGGAGATGATTTCGAAGTAACACCTTATCGGCGGACTGGGGCAACCTCGTTGACGAACGAGATTATCGCGACTTGCTGCACCGATGCTACGTTCCGGACGACATCCCAAGTTAGCGGCTGAGAGCGCCAAGAAAACTCTCGCGCCACGCCGCAATGCTATTGCGGCGTAGTACCGCCATCATGGTCCGCCAACGCTCGCATCGCTCCCCAAGTGGCATCCCCAGCGCTGTCTGCAATGCTTCGGCGACGGCGTCGGGGTCATACGGGTTGGCGATCACGGCAGCGTCGAGTTCATAGGCCGCGCCGGCGAAGGGTGAGAGAATGAGCACGCCGGGGTCATCGGGGTCCTGTGCAGCGACATACTCCTTGGCAACCAGGTTCATTCCGTCGCGCAACGGAGTGACAAGAGCGACGCGACTGAGCCGAAAGAAGCCAGCGAGCGAGCGCTGCGAAAAGCTCCTGTTCAAATACTGGATCGGTGCCCAATCGAGTTCCGCGAAGCGACCGGCCACGTCGCCTGCCAGCGCACCGAGCCTCTGCCGCAGCGCACGGTATTCAGGAACGTCGCTGCGCGTTGCGGTGGCGATCTGCAGGAAGCGGACGTGGTTGCGGTACGCGGGATAGCCGTCGAGAAAGGCGGCGAACGCTTTGAACCGGTGCTCGAGTCCCTTACTGTAATCGAGCCGGTCAACCCCAATGATGAGCTTGCGCCCCCGGAGACTCTCCTGCAGCCGGCGTGCCGTTCGGGATTTCACAGCGCGACCGGCCATGTCGGCGATGGCTTCAGTATCGATACCAATCGGGAAGGCGCCGGCGCGTAGATCCCGATCGAAGGCGTGAACGTGGCCATCGGACGAAACCTTGCCGCCTGCGCGGCGAAGGATGGCGTCATGGAAGGCGGTCAAATCCTCCACCGTCTGGAAGCCGACGAGATCGTAAGCGCACAGTGATTTCAGCAGGTCGCTGTAGTGAGGAAGGGTCGCCAGCACCCCCAACGACGGAAACGGCGTATGCAAGAAGAACCCGATCCGTTGTGTGGCCCCGGCGCGGCGAAGTTCCTCGGCCATCGGGATCAGATGGTAGTCATGCACCCAGACGAGGTCACTCGGCCTGAGCAGGGGCGCGAGGGCGTCGGCGAGCAGGGCGTTCACCCGTCGATAGGCGGCCAAGTCCCGGCGGGTAAAGTTCATGAGGTCAAGGCGATAGTGGAATAAGGGCCACAGTGCCGCGTTGGAGAAGCCGCTGTAGTAGCCGTCATGGTCCGCGCGGGTAAGATCGACGGTAGCGTACGTCACTCCCTCGGTCTCAAAAACGTTCGGCTCTGGTGTTGTTTCTCCAAGCTTGCCACTCCACCCGAACCATAAGCCTCCAGCCTGATGCAGAGCGTCGACGAGGCCGGTCACAAGCCCGCCGCTGCGCTGCGCAGCTTCCCCCGGCAAGGCGACACGGTTGGAGACGATGACCAAGCGGCTCAAGCGGGTTCCCTCCGCACTGTCAGGGTTGCGTCAAGCCCAGCCGCCAAAAGATCTCGGCGAACACGGCACCGCAAATGATCGAGCGGTGACATCCGCCGGAGCCCACATTCGCCTCGGTCCTCACGCGAAAATCCACAAGTCCTTCTACCGGAACCGATGGTCCCGTCATCAGGCAATCTGGGCGCTTGAGGTCGGGCGCGACGCATGGACATTGAGCTGCAAGATCAGGGTGTTACTTGTAAAATACATAAATCCTATCGCAGTAGATACTCTAGCGACGAGCTGGATTGTTGGGCGCTGTCTAAAGCTGATCTTCGCCAGGATTGCGTCGGCAGACGCCCCGGGTGTGCCTTTCGATCTCAGCCAGTGCGGCGTCGAGCGAGGCGTGCGGCCCTTGCTGTATGCCGGCCATAGTTTCCGAGGCGTGGCCCCCCGGATAGATCATGAATTGACGGGGAGCGCTTGCCGTGATGCGCCCCATCGAGCGGCCGAGCAGGTCCGTCAGCTGCCAAACCGTGCCTCCCTCTGCGGGTGTAACGATCACATCCATGGTGAACCTTGAGTCCGTACGCCGCGCGAACAAACCGTTGCAATAACCGATGGGCGAACTACCGAGTTCCGCGGCCGCGGCATTCTCGGTACTGGAAGGATTGGCGCTTCGGATCGCCCCGCGATCGAGCGAATGGCGCTTAATGCCGACATGTGCGACTATATAGAATGGTCAAAAAGAAAGGTCGAAGGCCAACGTCGGGAGAAGAAATGGCAACCGCTCTCGACCGTTGGGACGAGGAAGGCGGAGCGCAGGAGTTGGCGTGGCCTTTACCCTATGAAGCCAGCGATTTGCGCGATGTGGAGCGCAGAGTCCTGGAATGTCTGGGTGCCGCCCTTGTCAGCGAATGGAATGATCTGCCTACTGACGTCCAGCGCAGGCTCTTCGAGCACGCGGCCTCGGGCAAATCGCACGACGCCACCGTGTTGAAGACGCGGATCGCCCGTTTCCTGCACGATCATAAAGGCGCTTCGGGTGGGCGCTAACACGACTTTGGCAGATTTGTTCACGCCTTGCTCTTCGCTGACCTGTGTTCTGCGGTATCCGTATCGCGGATCTGATGGCTGAAGAATGAGAGCGACGATGGCGGGACGCGCGGCTGGCAGGTTGGGCTGAGGTGGTGGCCGTCGATTCATTTTTGCGCCCCGTCTTGGCAATGCGGAAGTGCTGCAAGAAGGCGTAAGCAATCATCGTCATAAGAGCGTGACGATGAAGACCGTGCCAGAACCGCCCCATCGCGCCATGACGGTTGTAGCCAACCGCCGCAAGTCTATCTCGGCTGGTAGATTTGCGAGATAGCATTTCTTCTCTCCGAGTCGCGATGCTTGCCGATCGCCAACTCGCATTTTTTCACTTGGCATCAGCAAGCATTTCGTCCGCCGGCATCTATAACAAATCCGCGATGTGTATTGCCTTGTGTTTGGTGACTTCGCAGCCATCTCATGATAAAGAGATAGCTAATCTCGGCACAAAGAGCACTGTAAACGGATTGCTTCACTATCGCGCCGATGCAAAGCCGTTTCTGAAGGATAGCCGATCATGACCATGCGCTCCCGACGCGAAACGGTCACCTTCAAGCATCCCTTCCGGATCAAGGGCATCGACCGTCTCCTGCCTCCGGGTGCCTACGAGGTCATTACCGATGAGGAGATGATCGAAGGATTGTCGTTCGAGGCGTTTCGCCGCGTTGCCACTATGATCACGGTGCCGGCGGCGGCGCCGCGCACTTCAACGGTGGAGAGGATTTCCATCAACCCGGTCGATTTGGCTGACGCTCAGCGCATTGATGCCGACGCGCCTCGTGAGTGACGAGCCACTCGATCTCGACAAGCACCGCTGAATGGCTGCACAAGAAGCGACCGACGTCCGGCGTATTCTGGCGCACGTCGAGAACAACGCAGTGCCCCTGCGCGATGGGAAGCTTTCTTAAATTTGATGACGCGGCGTCCAACGACTTTCGCACCACACAGCTGGCCTTCACCGGATCCTTAGCCGCCGATGCAGCCAGGTGGCGGGTGAGAATTGTTACCAAACCAGTCAGGACGCACCCCACCGTTACTGGATTTTGGGAAGTGCATAGCTCCGCCCTGGTTGGTCGTCCCCGTGATTAGACCGAAGACCGCGATCATCTGGGACGCGGGGATCATGAGTAACAGGCCGGCTACGGTCGAGACACCCGGTGCAATAGCGACCACAGCGAGCAGCGGCATAATAGGGCCGAAGGAGCGCTTGTGTAGGCGACCCATCAGCCAGCCCAGGGTAAAGCGATCTTGCCGGTGCCGTGCAGCCGCTGCAGCAGGACCGAGGCAGGCACAAACACCCCTTAATCGGCGGGCATTGTCGGCTTCAGCTGGTCGAGCTCGTTGGGACCCGGTACGCCGGGGAAAGGATATTTTGGGAGGCGCCGGGTCGACACAGCCGACCCTGCGAGGGTCAGAGCCGACCCAGAAGTAGCAATACGACGAGGATGACCAGGATGGTACCGATGACCCCCATCCCACCGTGGCCATAGCCGTAGCCGTAGCCGCCGAAGCGGCCGCTGAAGCCACCAAGCAGGAAGATGATGAGGAGGATGATGAGGATAAGTCCGATCGACATTGTCCGACTCCTTTGGTGGGACCTTGTGGATATTGGGTCTCACGGTAGTCCGAGTTGAGTGCGCGATCTTCAAGCTTCCGGCGACGACTGTCGGCGGCATCACTGGGCAAGTGCTGCGCTACTTCTTCTCGATTGAAATGCCACTCAGCGCGGCGGACGCGGAGCAGGAGGCAGTTTGAGCTTGAGAGAGGCAGCCTTGGTATTGTTTGGCTCGTGGTCGGCGGTGCCCGTGGCGTTGCCGGGACGAGTCAGTCGCTTCGGGATTGCTGGTCGAGCCGATAGACCCGCCCCGCGCTCGCGCCTTTAGCTCCCTGGCGCAAGTTTTGTCTGTCTTGCGATTCGCCGACTCCTGCAAAAGTCCGCAGGCGACCCCGGATGGGAGGGGCCGATGCAGTCGACCGGATCACAGGGGCGCAGCCGCGCCATCGCGCTCCAGTGCGCTTGAGCGCGCGTTGAGTGGGCATGGTCTGTGACAGAGGTTGCCACGCCCAAACAGCGTCGCTCGTGCGCTCAATACGGGGCGTAGTATTGGCGGCGATAGGGATACGGGCCGCCGTAGTAGCCTGGCGCATAGTAGCCCGGCCCGTAATAGCTACCACCGTAGGCTCCATAAGCGGCGGCTCCAGCCGCGGCACCCAGGATGCCAAGACCAATTGCGGCCCCCGGAGCGCCGTAGTAGCCGCGACCGCGGTAGTGGCGTCGGTAGTAGATTTCTGTCACCCCGGACGAAGAAGCCGCTTGTGTCAGAAGAGTCGTGCTCGGCGAGATCGGAGCTGCCCCCGAAGGCAGCACCGAGCCGAGCATCGCCGCACCGAAGAGCGCGACCGCAATCGCGTATTTCATTGTCTGCTGGTTCATGGTCGTATCCTCTCGAACTTGGAGCATCTCAAGCGGGAAGTCGATTGCGTGCCGCTGGCCGATAAAGAACCTCGACCCAGAGTGCTCGAAGCGCTGGTGGGGGCGGATCCGAGGATTCGTGGTTCTAAGCGAACTCACTGACCCGCCTCTGTACTCGCGCCGCGACTTAGCCGATTACTTGGCGCAAGTTTTGTCCGCCTTCAAAGCGGCTTCTGCCGAGGCCTTTGTCGTGTGGGCGGCGCCGACAACCTTCATGCTGCCGCCGGTAGCAGGCTGGCTCTCGACAATCTGACACTTCATGGTCGCAGTATCCTGAGCCAGATAGAACGAGGAGGGCGATTGGCCAACGGTTTTGCCAGTCTCCGCCGCGAATGACGGAGAAGCGAATGCGAGAACAGCGACTGTCGTTAATAGAATTCTTTTCATAGTATCCACCAATTCTTATGCGTCCGGAATCGGACAAAGAATGAACAGGGCAAGCCGACAAGAGTTCCAGCTATCGCCGATTTGTTTGTTGCGTGTGGATCCGCGTGGATCAGTGACAGCCCCGAAAGTCTGTCGACAGGTTGTGCCAATCGCCCAATTCCATTCTGCCTAGCGGCGATCCTTCAGCGGGTGTTGCCGTTAGCGGGAATCAATTGGTTATAGCCGCGGCCCTCGCAAACATTCTCTCAATCACCGATGGATGCCGAGAGCAGGGCGGCAAGAAGTATTGTGCCGCAACGCCGCGCGAGCTCATGGTCAAAATTGCTCATTCAAGAAAATTTAACGAAAGGGAATTTGCCATCAGATTAGGACGGCATCACTCATCGCAATGTCACTCTTTGGCCCAAGCCCCACGGACGAGTAGGCGCAATCGGCGATGCCCATCATGAGCAGGAGCCTGAAGGCCCTTCTAGAAAACGTGAGGGCCTTGAAGCTGAACGACTGATCAGAAAGGCTGCCGAAGGTCCAATGCGTCGATCTATGATGTGACAAGAACTTCTACGGACATCCCGGCGAAGGCGCCGATGCTGCCGACGAAGCTGCCGGACACCGGAATCGTCTGCCGGATGTCGCGCGCGACCGCGACCGGGATCAGATTGAAGCCGCCGAGGCTACGATTCGTCGGGTCGAAAGTGATCCAGCCGGCGCCCGGTACGAAGACCTCGGCCCACGCATGGGTTGATCCCGCATCGCTCGATCCGACGCTCTGTTGCTCTGGATTGTAAAGATAGCCGGAGACGATCCTGGCTCCAAACCCGAGCATGCGTGCTGCTTCGGTGAACAGCACCGCCAAATCCCGGCATGATCCCCAGCCACGATTTAATGTTTCTACCGGCGTTTGGGTACCCTCATCCTCACGGCTCTGGTACCGGACAGCTTCCGAAACGCCGACGCTCAGGTCCTTTAGCAGCGACAGCGTATCAGTCCGACCTCCTCGAATGAACATTTGTGCCCAATTTCGTAGGACCCCCGCCGTGTCCGAGTACTGGGGGAGAGCCAGGGCGCCGAGATCGGTCCAATCGTCATCCGAATAGCGGAATGGGTAAGACATGGCCGAGACAGCGATATCGAACACCGGCCATGCAACCGCGTCGAGCTGAAGCTCCGCGAGGCTGGCGATCACCAGGTTGGAGGCTGTCATCTGAAACGTGGCCGTCGCGATTGCATTGCCAAACACATCGTGCGCCCAGGTCAAGGCCGCATGCGGCGTCATCGTGACGTTGCTCGAAATCAAGCGGAGCTCGCGGCTTTCGCGCGGACGAAGCATCAAGCGGTGCGGCAACAGGTGCACGTGTTCATTGAATCGATAAGTCGTCGTGTGAAGAACCTTCAGCATACTCAACGAAAGCTCCGATCGGGGCGGCCTCTGGCCAGGCCCCTTATCCGGTGGTCCCCTCGGGAAGTATGGCCGAGTTGAAGATGCCCATGCAAATGTCGATCCAGACGACCGAAACCGGACGAGGCACCGTGCAAGAACGCTGAGATTCATTCATACGGGCATGTTAACGGGTGTCGATGTGCAAGCACAACATCAGTTCGCGGTGCGATAGGATTCGACAAGCGTGACGTGCTGCAATGTGTGGACAGCCTCGTGTCGCGCGACATTCCTGGATAGTGAGGCGACTAGGAGGGATCGAACCATGAAGAACCGGCCACCACTTCCGCAACATTTGAGTCGCCATAGGTATCACGCGCTGCTGGTCCGGCTGCAAATCGAGCTCGTCAAGCTGCAGCGCTGCGTGATTGAGCGCGGCCAGCGTATCCTTGTCATCGTCGAGGGTCGCGACGCCGCCGGCAAGGATGGCACAATCAAGTCGATTGTCGAACATCTAAGCCCGCGTGATACCCGCGTCGTAGCGCTGGGGCCGCCGAGCAATCGGGAACGGTGTTCGTGGTACTTCCAGCGTCACGTTTCGCACTTGCCCGCGGCAGGAGAGATCGTGCTGTTCAATCGCAGTTGGTACAACCGTGCTGGAGTTGAGCGTGTCATGGGCTTTTGCACCAAGGAGGAAACCGAGGAATTCCTCGAGACCGTGCCGGGTTTCGAAGCAATGATTGAGCGTTCGGGGATCACCCTGCTCAAGTACTATCTTGATATTTCGAAACAGGAGCAGAAGCGACGGCTCGCCGACCGCCAAAGGGATCCCCTGAAGCAATGGAAGATGAGCCCCATCGATGCCAAGGCGCAGAAGCTTTGGAAAGCTTATTCCGAAGCACGGGACAAGATGCTGGAGCGGACGCACACCGTCACCTCGCCCTGGACCGTGGTCCGCGGCGGTGACAAGGAACATGCGCGGCTTAATATCATTCGCGATGTGCTGTGGCGGCTGAACTATCCGGGAAAGCACCGTCGTCTCCACAGACCCGATCCGGCGGTCGTTTTTCCTTACGATAAAGCCTGCTATGAGCGCGGCCTGATCGAGGCTTAGGTGGCTTACCTTGATGCCTCAGTTTGCATCGAGCGAAATTCTGTAGCCTGCATTTTCGAGAGCGGCGAGGACAGCTGTTGCGATAGTCTTGCATTCGTTGGGCTCTTTGTAAGTTTTCGGCCACACCGTCCCGTTTCCCGCGTCTGGAAAATCAACGAAAGCTGATTGAATAGCGCGTTCGATGATCCGTTGGAGCTTCTCATCCCGTATCATTGCCTTGTCTCCCGCTCTCGACGATTCTCAATATCGCCAGTTTACCTAGAGCCGCTGCGGCGCGCCGCCAATGCGCTCGAGCGCAAAAAAAACCTGTTTGAAGGAGCAAAACGTATTCTCGTTCCTCCGATCATCAGCGCAGGCGAGCGTAGCTCTCACCGATTTGCGACGCTCAGGCCAGGCCTCTTTGCGGCTGGCGACGTGGGGGACGGCGTCTATCGGCAGGCTGTCACGCCGGTCTCGGCTGCATGACGGCACTTGAGGCCACTCGCTTTCTCTTGGCCAAATGTCCTTCCAGCCGGCGCGCTTGTCCTATTGAAGATAGGCTCAACCCTTAAGCAATGTATGGCTGAATTACGCAGTAATTTCAATTACATGCGAGTTCGCAGTTTTGTTCTGAGTGGCGCGCCAACGAATAATTTCAATCGCTTGGCTCCTCAAATAGCGGCTTTAGCGGCGCCCAATAGCGGCACTTCATCTTTCGGCGGTGCGGGCCGAGCGTACGATGGCACCAATGTGCGGCGTCGCGTGAGTGCGGCCCGAGAAGATTCAAATTTGCCGCGACCAAAGCCACTCAATTGCGCAAGCCGGAGCGTGCAGTCGGAATGTTGTCGATCGCGTTTCGGGCCGAAGGTCAGCGTAGGATTCGACGAGCTCGGTCCGCCAGTCGGATGAGGAGCGCATAGCCATCGTCAGGCCTCCTCTCGCAGGGTGGCGACGTCGTCGATCCCGACGAAGGCGTCGGTCTCGAAGTCGTAGCGGGCGCCGACCACCACGCGCAGGCGGCCCTTGATCGTCACCTGGATCAGGTGGACGTTCTCCATCGCCGTGCTGAACGCGGGCACGCCCTCGGCATGATCCGGGCAGCGGGCCGCAAGGACTCCGTCGGCACGGAAGAGCTTGCCGCGCGCGCCGCAGATCTCGCAGACGCACATGCTGCGCGCTTCGGCAAGATCGACCGCGGCGCGGACCGCCGCCTCGCTCGCCGCCTTCAGCCGACCGGACCAGCGGATCCGCAGCGCGCCGTCGCACGAAGCGATGCTCTCAAAGCGGAAGGCCTCGCCGTCCTCGAGCGTCGCGGCGATCCTGACGCAGAGGCGGTCGACCACCCAGCACCAGCCGCCTCCGCAACCGATCGCGCAGGGGCCCCGTCCGGGCCCGCCGGCGAAGAACGCCGGCACCGACGACACCAGTTCGCTCTTCCAATCCTGCAGCACCACGCCCGACATACCGACCTCACTCAACGCTTACGGAAGAAATGTTCTTCTTTTGTTCTAATTCACGAAGGTGGATCGGGTATTAACCAGAGTCAATATGCCAGTTAGACAAGGTTGAACTATTTTAGATAGGTCTATTGGGTTGATGCGATTTCGAGGAAATCCGCGTCGTTTCAGGGAGATCCGGAAACTTGCCTACGAAGAGCCGCCGCCGATTGACGGGGAAACCGGCCGCGAAGCCGTCCGGAAAGCTTGCCGCGCCCCGCAACCCATGGGACGGTTCTTCTCGTCGCACAACGCGCGGGCAGGGTAGTGATGGCGGAACGAAAGCCGACCACCAGAGGCAGAAAGCCTCCGGAGGGCGAAAAGCGTCAATTTCTGACTTCGATGGATCCGGACGTCATCCGCCGGATCAAGGCCGCCGCCGCGCTGCGCGACAAGACGGCGTCGGCGCTGCTGGAAGAGATCTCCAGAGACTGGCTCGAGCGTTATCCGGACGGAAAGAAATAAGGGGCGGGAGAACCCGTGAGGGTTCAGTGGGGCAAGAAACGATGACCTATCAGCGCATCTCGACGGTACAGGAACTGTGTCAACTCGATCCCGCAGCGATCGACTTCTCGCTCTCCGAGCAAGTCGAGCACCTGACCGACCTTCTGCTCGAAGCCGAAAACGCCGCCGAGCAGTTCTTCGCGCGGAACTTCGTCACGCAAGGAATGGAAAGGCTGCTGCGCGAAGGATTGCAACGTCTTGACGGTCAATCCACGCAAGCGGTGTTCGAACTCCGCCAAGCCATGGGCGGCGGAAAGACCCATTCCATGCTGGCACTGGGGTTGTTGGCGAGGAATCCGCATCTGTACGATCGGGTGCCCGCCAAGATCACGCAGGGGCTGAAAGGTGAGAAGGCTCGCATCGTCGCGGTCCACGGTCGATCCATCTCAGGAGACAAGTTCCTGTGGGGAGACATCGCCGAACAGCTCGGCAAGGGAAAGGCGTTCTCGAAATTCTGGATCAACGGACCGGATGCCCCCCGCGAGTCCGATTGGATCGATCTCATAGGCGACGAACCGACGTTGATCCTGCTAGACGAATTGCCTCCATATTTCGATTTCGCCCTCACGAAGCCGGTCGGCGGGGCCACGCTCGCGAACGTGACCACGTACGCGCTGTCGAATCTTCTTTCTGCGGCCATGAAGCTGCCGAAAACGGCCATCGTCATCTCGAATCTGGTCGGCTCCTACCAGAACGCGACCAAGGATCTGGCCAAGGCGATCGCAAACATAGCCGAAGAGACCAAGCGCCAGGCGCGCTCGATTACGCCGGTCGATCTGAACACTAACGAGATCTACGACATCCTTCGTAAGCGGATGTTCAACAAGCTGCCAGACGCATCAGAAATCGAGAAGATCGCGGAACACTACGGCGAAGCCATCGGCTTGGCGGAGCGCTCCAAGACCATCTCGCGTTCGTCGGAACAGATCGCCGACGAGATCGTCGGATCGTATCCGTTCCACCCGTCCGTCAAGCACATCATCGCCCTTTTCAAGGAGAACGAGAACTACCGCCAGACCCGCGGGCTGATGCAGTTCGTCTCGAAGATGCTCAAGAGCGTTTGGAAGGGCGAGCAGGCCGGACAGGTCTATCTCATCGGCTGCCAACATCTCGATCTGAAGATCGCGGACGTGCGCGAGGAGATCGTCCGCATCGGTAAGCTCGAGGGCGCTCTGACGAAGGACGTGACCAGCACCGACGGCTCGGCCCACGCGCAGATCGTGGACGACAACAAGGGCAACAACGCGGCCACACAGGCCGCCAAGCTGCTCCTGACGGCTTCGCTCTCCGAGAGCGTCGATTCCATCAAGGGCCTGTCGAAGTCGACCCTCATTGAATACCTGATCGTTCCTGACCGCAGCGTCGCCGAATTCGACGAAGCATTCGACGAATTGCAGAAGGAGTGCTGGTACCTCCACAAGAAGGACAACGACGTCTGGTACTTCTCGAACATCGAGAATCTCCGGAAGCGAATCCAGAGCCGGGCTGACGGCGCACCCATCGGGAAGATCGAAGAAGAGATGGCCCGCCGGCTGTCGAAGGTCTTCGAGCCGCGCGCCAAGATCGCCTATCAGACGGTCTACGCATTGCCGCGGATCGACGACGTCTCGATCGAGATGACCAACCGGGCCCTGCTCGTCCTGAGCCCGGACGCCAAGACCCCGCCCGAAGCCGCCCAGAAATTCCTCGAAGCCGAGATCAACAAGAACGGATTCTGCGTCGTGACCGGGGACGGCTCGTCCATGGGCAGCCTGGAGGAAAAGACCCGCCGCATCTGGGCCATCGCGAAGGTGAAGTCGGAGGTCGCCGGAAACCCGGCGCACCAACTCGAGCTCGACGAAGAGTCCGTCAGCGCCGAATTCGATTTCTCCTCGGCGCTCACGTCCCTGTTCAACCGCGTCTACTTTCCGATGCCGTCCACGAAGGACAAGGGAAAGGCGGAACTCAAATACGCTCCGCTGAAGCTAATGCCCGAGAAGAAGGGTGGCTCGGAAGTCGTCGTCGCTGGCGAAGCGTCTGTGCAAGAAGCGCTGACCTCGGTCGGCGCCAAGAAACTCGTCACCGACGTCACGGCCCAAGCCGACATGCTGGTCGGTCGCGCGGAAGACATCCTCTGGCCCGAAACCCAAACGAGGATTCCTTGGAAAGACGTCCTCAGTCGCGCGCAGACGAATCCACGCTGGCTCTGGCTCCCGCTGAAGGGCTTGGAGGCTGTTCGCGACCATGCCGTGTCCGTCGGTCGCTGGAGCTACGATTCCGACGGTTACGTCGACAAGGCGCCGAAGCCGCCGAAGACCTCCGCGTCTGTGACCGTGGACGCCGGCGACGAGCAGACCGGCAAGGCGACGCTGTCGGTCAGCGCGTCGAACGCCGGCAAGAATCCGGTCATTCAGTACTCCGAAACGCCGGACGTCAAGAGGGACGGCAAGTTGCTGGAGCAGAATCCGTTCGCCACCACCGCGACGAAGTTGTGGTTTCTGGTCAGCGACCCAGAAAACAAGCACGAGCAGGGGGACCCTGTGGTTTGGTCGAACAAACTCACCCTGACCCACCAGCCGCAGTTCGTGGCCGGCAAGCGCACCGTCGAGCTGACCGTCGTTCCCCGCGGTACGATCCGCTGGAATACGGACGGAAGCAACGTCAAGGAGGGCAAGCTCTACAAAGGGCCGATCGAATTGCCGGGCGGCGACGAAGCGACCATCTACGCCTACGCCGAGGATCAGGGGGTCTCCGAGGAGAAGACCTTCCGCATCGCCGGCCAGGCCGGCGAGAAGATCCTGAAAAAGGACGAAAAGGCGAAGCTGCTCAAGGAAATCCGCGGTGAGACCATCGCTGAGACCTTCAAGATCCTCGACGCGGCCGACGCCAACAAGGCCACGTTCGAAGCGGCGTCGATCAGCGTCGGCTCCGGCACCACGAACGTCGCCATCCGCGTCGGCAGCGACGTCGTGCTGACGGCGGCCGCGACCCGCGAGCTCATCGCGTCCGCGCGCAAGGCGATCGGCGACGAGAATTCCGACGTCAAATTGACCGCCAAGAAGGTCAACTTCGAGACCGGGTTCGGCCTCGAGCAGTTCGCCGTCGCTCTCGGAGAGAACGTGGCGGGCACGGAGATAGACCAGTCATGAGTGATACCCACAGCGTCCGCACGTTCGGTTTCGGCGTACCGGACGCCATCGATCCGCACCACTTCGTCGTGCGCATCCCGAGCGGAAACGCTGGAGATATCGAGATCATCGAGGACTTCGGCATCAACTCGGCTTCTCCAGAGGACGATCGAATCCTTCGCTGCCGGCTTCCGCGGGCCGTGTGGACCGGAATCCGGGAGGAGATCAAGCGCGTCCTGAATGATCGCCTGCGCGAGAAGAAGCTGAAGTCCAGCCGCTGGTCGGCGGGAGACAACAAGGTCGAGCGGCTTCTCGGACGCGAGCTCTGCCTGCTCGCCTGGGCGGTGGAGAAAGCTCGACCGGAAGACTACCCGGTCGCATGCGCCTCCTGGGCCGGACTGGCGCCGGAAGAACGCTGGTGGCTGTTCAGGATGTGCGACGCGGGCGGCGGTACGGCCGACGACGTCGATGTCGGCTGGCGCAAGGCGGTGAGAATCGGTTTGACCGAGGTCGCGGCGCCCGGCACGACCAAGCGGAAGAAATCGGTCAAGCCGTCCAAGGAAATCGATCTGTTCTCGCTTCCGCTGGGTAAGGATGTCTGACTTGAACAAACACGTTTCAGCAATCGTTCCTTTCAGCTTGAAGAACGCGCCGGCGCTGATCGAGCATGTCTTTCCATCGTTGAAAGTGTCCGCAGAAGCTCAAAAGGAGCGCAAAGCGGTTCAAGGTCAGGTTTTGACCGCGCTCGGGTCTTACTGGAAAGGGCGGAAACCCCTCATTTTGACGCGGGCGTGCGTGCTCGCGTCGCTGTTGCCCGCGACCGAGAATCCCGAAGCAGACCTCAACGTGTTCGAACTGCTGATGGGCATGCATGATACTTCATTCCGGCACCGCGCGAAGCGGCCGGCCGATGTGCCTAAGCTGCTCGAACTAGGATACACCGACCGTGTCGGGAAGGCCCTGCGTCCCGATGAATCGAAGTCCGATTACCTCGAGAGCGTATGGGACGAAGTCAACGCGCACCTTCGGACCAAAGCAAACAATCTTTCAGAGCTTGTAGAACAGCTCGGCATAATGCGCTTCGGTCGAACGCCAAAAATGGCGGACACCTTCTCGGGCTCGGGATCCATTCCGTTCGAAGCGGCACGGGTCGGTTTGGATGCCTATGCCTCGGACCTCAATCCGATCGCCTGCATGCTCACTTGGGGAGCGTTCAACGTCGTCGGTGCCGATGACCAACGTCGCGCTCGGATCGTCGAAGATCATGAGAAGATTTACAGCAAGATCGAAACCGAGATTCAAGAACTAGGAATCGAACGAGACGCTGCGGGCAATCGAGCGAAGGCCTACCTGTATTGTCTGGAAACTAGGTGCCCGGCGACCGGATGGCTGGTCCCCATGCTTCCGACCCTCGTTATTTCCAGAGGCAAGGGGGTAATCGCCGAGCTGGTTCCGGACAAATCCAAGAAGCGATACGCGATCGAGATACGTACGGGCGCCAAGATCAAAGCGATCAAAGACGCCGAGGAAGGGACGGTCCGATCGGGGCGCCTCGTTCACCCGATGAATGAAGATTCCTCGGGCGTCTCGATCTCATCCATCCGAGGCGATTTTACGACCCCGGATGGGAACACCGGTAACTCACTTCGCCAGTGGGGCAAGAGCGATTTCGTACCCCACGCTGACGATATCTGGCAGGAGCGCCTCTACTGCATTCAATGGATTCATAAAGAATCCTTCGACCGATCGCGCCAAGAGACTTTCTTTGCTGCTCCTACCTCGCGAGACCTGGCTCAAGAGAAAGAAGTCGAGAAGTTTGTCGGCAAAAACCTCGCATCGTGGCAGGCCGCCGGGATTATTCCAGACATGCTCATCGAGC
Organism: Bradyrhizobium sp. Mp27; assembly: GCF_029953005.1. Taxonomy (NCBI): domain Bacteria; kingdom Pseudomonadati; phylum Pseudomonadota; class Alphaproteobacteria; order Hyphomicrobiales; family Nitrobacteraceae; genus Bradyrhizobium; species Bradyrhizobium sp. Mp27. The sequence goes on from NZ_JASAUS010000116.1 coordinate 21,819, forward strand.
CAGGTGACAAAACGGACGAGCCCATTAGAACCAGAGGTTGGACATATTGGCATCATCTGTTCAGTGCGCGTCAGATTCTCGTCGGTGCATTGACAAAGAGAGCCGCGCTCGATGCTAACGCTGCGTCCTTTTACCTGGAGTTTGCCCGGTGGCTGGACAATAACTCGAAGTTATGCCGTTGGACCCCCAGTTCCGTCAACGAGGCCGGCGAAGCGTTGAACGCGGACCGCATCGGGCAAGTCTTCTACAATCAAGCGCTGAATACGATGTATGCGTACGGCGTGCGCGGATCGACCTACCAGAATCGCGAGTCCTACGCCGCAGCGCCGATCAGCGGACACGCTCAGATAGTTTCAGCACGCGCCGCGGATGTGAAGGATACGTGCGATCTGTACGTCACCGATCCTCCTTACGCGGACGCCGTCAATTACCACGAAATCACTGAATATTTCATCGCGTGGCTGCGGAAGAATCCGCCGACCGAATTCTTAGATTGGAACTGGGACAGTCGACGTCGCCTTGCCATCAAAGGCAAGGGCGAAGAATTCCGCGCCAACATGGTCGAGGCATACAAGGCCATGTCTGACCACATGGCCGACAACGGCATCCAGATTGTCATGTTCACGCACCAAGACGGCAAGGTGTGGTCAGACATGGCGCAGATTTTCTGGGGCGCGGGACTGCAGGTGATGGCCGACTGGTACATCGCGACCGAAACCACCTCGGAACTGAAGAAGGGTGGCTACGTACAGGGCACCCACATCATTGTTCTGCGAAAGCGGAAAGGAAGTGAAAGCGGGTATTCAGACGAGATCACCCAAGAGGTGAAAGAGGAAGTGGCCCGTCAGATAGAAGAAATGGTCGGTTTGAATCAGTCGCTCAGGGGGCATGGACGAAGCGAAAATCTCTTCAACGATGCTGACCTCCAGATGGCTGGTTACGCTGCCGCTCTTCGTGTCCTCACGAAATACGTCAAGATTGACGGCAAGGACATGACGGTCGAGGCGCTGCGACCGCGAGGAAAGTCGGAACGTACGAATGTCGACGAGATCATCGAATTCGCCGTTCAAGTGGCCAACGAGCATCTGGTGCCGGACGGAATGAACGAACAAACATGGCGCCGGCTTACGGGTCCCGAACGATTCTATCTCAAGATGTTGGACATCGAAACCACCGGTGCGAAAAAGGTCGATAACTATCAAAACTTCGCCAAGGCCTTTCGTGTCGCGGATTATGCGGCGCTCATGTCCTCGGTCAGCGCAAATGGCGCGGCCCTCAAATCCGCCGCCGAATTCGGCAAGCGGCAGATGGGGGACGAATTCGGTACGTCGTTGACCCGCGCGATCCTTTACGGGCTCTGGGAAATGGGGAAGAAGGTTGAGGACGATACAGTTCTCGAACATGTCCGGGGCCTGACCTCCGACTATCTCGAACAGCGCGGTGACTTGATCGCCATCGCCAGCTACATTGCGTCTAAACGCAAGGATTCGGATCGCAAAGAGGCCCAAAACTCCGACATTCTAGCCGGACTCATCAAGAACCAACGAATAGGTTAGGCGCGAAGATGGACGACAGGTTGGCGGGCATACCCTTTTCCCGGACCGAGTTCATCACGCGTTTCTCCTCACGCCACAACAAGCTCGCGATATTCCTTCGGGATCGCCTCAAAGGGGCGGTCAGCTACGATCGGATAGCCGGGTATTTCCGCTCGTCGATCTTCGAACTCGTCCACGAAGAGGTCGCGGCTGTCGGCAAGGTGCGGATCATCTGCAACAGCGACTTGGATCCGAGGGACATCGCCATCGGCAAGGCCGCGGAGGACACGGTCCGGCAATCCCTCCTCGAGAAGTGGAACAGCGAGGACGATCCCGTCGCTTCGCTGCGGAATCGAGCTCGGTTCGCTCGTCTGTATGAACTCCTGAAAGCGGGCAACGTCGAGATCAAGGTAGTCTCCCGCGACGACGCACCGTTTCTGCACGGCAAGGCCGGTGTGATCCGGCAACCGGACGGGACCAGTTCTTCCTTCATGGGGTCGATCAACGAGACCGCGTCCGGCTGGGCCCCTTCGTACGAACTGGTTTGGGAAGATCGGTCGCCAGACGGCGTGAATTGGGTGCAAGCCGAATTCGATGAACTATGGAAGATTGGTCGACGACTTCCAGACGCCGTCGTCGAGGAGATCGGCCGCACCGCGCGCAAGGTGCAGGTCCGGCTTGAATCGGTACCGGCGGACAAGGTCGGCCAGTCGGCCCTGGTCGAATCCCCGTTGTATCGGCGCGGCGAGGAACTGATGCCGTGGCAACGCGCCTTCGTGACGCTATTCCACGAGCATCGCGAATTGTACGGGAAATGCCGGTTGTTGCTGGCGGATGAAGTAGGCGTCGGCAAGACGCTTTCGATGGCGACGGCGGCGTTGGTGTCCGCACTCCTCGGGGACGGTCCCGTATTGATCCTTTGCCCGGCCACACTGGGCGTGCAGTGGCAGACCGAACTCCTCGACAAGCTGAATATTCCTACGGCGCTTTGGCTCTCGTCGAAGAAGATGTGGCGCGATCCGCATGGTCATCTTGTGCGAACGCGCGGACCAGAGGACATCGCGCGCTGTCCCTACAAGATCGGCATCGTCTCCACCGGACTCATCGTGCAGAACACCAAGGAGGTCGAGTTCCTTCTCCGCAAGAACTACGGGATGGTGATCCTCGACGAAGCGCACAAGGCGCGCAAGTCGCGGCCGTTCGGCGGGGCCCCGATCGACGGAAATCTAATCAAGTTCATGACGGCCATCGCTGCCAAGACGCTCCATCTTGTTCTCGGCACCGCGACGCCGATCCAGACCGAGGTGGACGAACTCTGGGATCTGCTCGAAGTCCTGAACAGGTCCGCGCCGCACGTCCTCGGTCGCGAGCTCTCGTCGTGGCGGCAGCCGGATCTTGTGCGACCGATCCTGACCGGCCAGGCGAAGGTCGACGACGAGGCCCAAGCCTGGAATCTGCTGAGGAACCCACTTCCGCCGAGGACTGACGACGGATTGTTCGACCGCATCTATCAGGACCTCGACATCGATGCCCAGGCGGTGGACTTCACCGATCGGTCCTACACCGATCTGGACGACTTCACCCGAGACGACCTGCGGGACGCGCTCCGGAGCGGGTCGCATGGCATCGGATTCTTCCAATATCACAACCCGATCAGCCGACATGTCGTGCTGCGCCGTCGCCGGGCGCTTGAAGAAGCGGGTCTGATGAAGAAGATCGCCATCGACATGTGGCCCAATTCGCGCGAGCCGAATCTGCGCCTCTTCGAAAACAACGCGGTGCGCACCAGCGCGGACTTCGACCATGCCTACGCGGCCGTAGAAAAGTTCACCAAGGCTCTGGCGAAGCGGGTCAAGGGCGCCGGATTCATGCAGAATCTGCTCCGTCAACGCATCTGCTCGAGCGTCGCATCCGGCCTTTCGACCTGCCGCAAACTGATCGAAAAGCGCCAACTCGACGGCGACACCATCGAGGACGAATTCGATGAGTTGCTCGCGGAGATGCCCGAGGCTGCCGGCGTGATGGATGCAGAAGTGCAGCATCTGAACGAGGTCGTCTATCACCTCGAGAAGAACGACAGCGACCCGAAGCTAGATTCCTGCATCTACTTTCTGGAGGAGAAAGGCTGGCTCGAAGGCGGGTGCATTATCTTCAGCCAATACTACGATACGGCGCATTGGGTGGCCGAGAAGCTATCCGGTCATTTCGAAGGCGAGACGGTCGCGGTCTATGGCGGCACTGGCCGTTCTGGAATCTTCCTGGACGGGGAGTGGCGAACCGCGGACCGCGAAGACATCAAGAAGGCCGTCCGCGAATATCAGCTCAGACTGGTCGTTGCGACGGACGCCGCGGCGGAAGGACTCAACCTCCAGACCCTGACTTCTCTCATCAACGTCGACTTGCCGTGGAATCCGTCGCGGCTCGAACAGCGGATCGGCCGGATCAAACGCTACGGTCAGAAGCGCGATACCGTGAACATGGCCAATTTGGTCTATCAAAACACGGTCGACGAGACCGTCTACGACAAGCTCTCTTCGCGGATGAAGGACCGATACGATTTGCTGGGTTCGCTACCGGACGTGATCGACGACGAATGGATCGACGACGTCGAAGCTTTCGAAGAAGGGCTGCGCGAGTTTACCCGCAAGAAAAAGAGTACCGCTGACGTCTTCGAGCTCCGGTACGGGAATTGCCTCCAAGACGATGGGTCTTCATGGCAACTGTGTGAGCAGGTCCTGGATCAGGACGAGGCGGACAAGGTGTTGAGCACCGGTTGGTGAGGACCGCGATTTTCAATTCGCGCAGCGTACCGAGGCCATGAATCCAGCGGCCCGCGACTTTCTGGCGACATGAGCATGTACCAACGTCGGCGACTTGCCGGCCATGGTCAGGGCGTGATCGCCCGAACGGAAGCGAAGCGATGCGTTCATGTTGGCCAGGCTTTTGAACAGCGTGCTGAATCCAGTGCCGCTTCCATGCGGTGACGGCGTCGGTCTCGAAGACCTGCCTAGTACCCGGAATCAGAGCTGAGTGATACGGCGGCCTTTGAAACGGCGTTGACGGACCTTTTTCTTGGTCCAGACGAAGGGCTCGGCTCTGTCGTTGTATGCGTTGAC
>NZ_JASAUS010000117.1:0-25937 GCF_029953005.1 Bradyrhizobium sp. Mp27
CCGGCGGCTCTTCTTCGTCATCTTCGCTCCTGATTCGCAGCAAGAATCCTCGCCGCTGTCAGGCAGAAAATCCACTCAAGCTACTGTCCGAATTTGCGGGGCCAGCTCTGGGATCGAGCTGTTGAAGCGGATGAAGGCGCAGCACAGCCCGTTTCCGATCCTAATCATGACCGGTCACGGCGACGTGCCGCTTGCCGTCGAGGCGATGAAGCTCGGGGCGGTTGACTTCGTCGAGAAGCCGTTCGAAGACGATCCCCTCACCGCCATGATCGAATCTGCGCTCCGCCAGGCGGCACCGGCGGCCAAAAACGAAGCGATCGCGCAAGACATCGCCGCGCGTGTTGCCTCCCTGAGTCCCCGAGAACGCCAGGTTATGCAAGGTCTGGTCGCGGGCCTCTCAAATAAGCTGATCGCCCGCGACTACGACATCAGCCCACGCACGATCGAAGTATATCGGGCCAACGTGATGACCAAGATGCAGGCGAACAGCCTGTCGGAATTGGTGCGGCTGGCGATGCGCGCCGGTCTGCTCAACGATTGAGCCATGTCAAGGCCCTTCTTCACATCCTCTGCTAGTCAAGACGACATGATTGAGATCAGCTCGCACAATGAGCGGCTGTCGCCCCCTGCAAAATCTACCGTCTTTGTGGTTGATGACGATGCCGCAGTTCTGGGATCCTTGCGGTTCTTGCTGGAAACCGAAGGCTTTGCCGTGCGGACCTTTCGGAGTGCAACGGCGCTCCTGAATGCTGGCGATATGCCCAGTGCAGATTGTTACGTGATCGACTACAAGATGCCCGACATCAACGGCATCGAACTCGCCGGCCGGTTGCGCAAGTTTGATCGCGATGTGCCCGTGATCCTAATCACCGGCTATCCGGACAAGAACATCTCGACCCGGGCCGCGGCAGCCGGGGTGAAAGACGTGGTTTTAAAGCCCCTTCTTCTCGATGAAAACCTGGTCAAATGTATCCGCCGGGCCATCCAGGACCGGCGCGGACACTGACCTGCGGGATTCTACGTAGGTAGGCCCCCTTAAGGTATCGCTCGAACTTTCGCGACGCTCAATCCCGCGCAAGCATTGGTCATCACAACGGAGATGGCTCAGATGCTCACCCAGTCACTCAACACCAAGCCGATCAACACTCCGATCAGCGGCAGCAAGGTTGCCGTTTCCATCGATCCGGTCGCCGATCGGCTCGGCGCGATCACCGGCCATGCCGGCCTCGTCGCCACGGAATTCTCGTACCGCAAGGACGAGGAGATTTACGGCGAGGATGAGCCGGCCGAATATGTCTACCAGGTCGTCACCGGCGCGGTGCGCAGCTACAAGCTTCTTTCCGACGGCCGCCGCCAGATCGGCGCCTTTCACCTTCCCGGCGACGTGTTCGGTCTGGAATCCGGTGCCAGTCACCGGCTCGCCGCCGAGGCCATCATCGACACCACGGTGCGCCTGGTGAAGCGTGCGAGCCTTGAGAAGGCCTCCGGCACCGACGTCCAGGTCGCCCGCAAGCTCTGGACCATGACCGCCTCGGAGCTGCGCCACGCCGAAAATCACATGCTGCTTCTCGGACGTAAGACTGCGATGGAGCGCGTTGCTACCTTCCTGCTCGAAATGGACCGCCGCCTCGCCGTCGCGGGCATGATGGCGCTGCCGATGTGCCGTCGCGACATCGGCGACTATCTCGGCCTCACGCTAGAGACCGTGTCGCGCGCGCTGTCTCAGCTTCAGGCCCAGGGCATTCTCGGTTTCTCTGGCGCTCGCCAGATTGTGCTGCGCAACCGCCAGCGCCTGCACAATCTCGACGCCTGATTTGTCCTCCTAGTATCTGGGCCAGCTTCGAGAACCTGCGGGAAGTCGCATGTTGCGCCGGCGTAGCGAACGGCGAACACTGACTTTAGATCCGACGGGACAAGACCCGGACGATGCACTTCGAGCCGCGGGAATGCGACATGTACGCGATGGTTCTCTCCGCACGCGGCGCGCCGTTGACATTCCAGCAACGAGCCGACCCGGTCCCCGGCCCCGGCGAGGTCCGCGTCAAGGTCAGCGCATGCGGCGTGTGCCGGACTGACCTGCACGTGGTGGATGGCGAGCTACCCGACATTTCCTATCCGATTATCCCGGGCCATGAAGTCGTGGGACGCATCGATGCTCTTGGCCCGGGCGTCAATGAGTTAGAGCTGGGCATGCGCGTAGGTGTTCCATGGCTCGGTTTCACTTGTGGCGAGTGCTTTTACTGCCGCACCGACAAGGAAAATCTGTGCGATCGTCCCGAATTCACCGGCTACACGCGCGACGGCGGCTTTGCCAGCCACCTCGTCGCCGACGCCCGATATTGCTTTCCACTCGGCGAGAACGGCGAGGACGCAGCTCTTTCACCCCTGCTCTGCGCCGGGCTGATCGGCTGGCGATCCCTGGTGATGGCCGGCGAGGGCAAAACGCTCGGCATCTATGGCTTTGGCGCGGCCGGCCATATCGTGGCACAGGTGGCCCGCGCAGAGGGACGGCAAGTTTACGCCTTCACCCGCGGCGGCGACCAGGAAGCACAGCAACTTGCGCTCTCGCTCGGCGTTGACTGGGCCGGCTCTTCGGAGGACATCCCGCCGACCGAGCTCGATGCCGCCATCATATACGCGCCAGTCGGAGCATTGGTACCGCTTGCCCTGCGCTCGGTGCGCAAGGGCGGACGCGTTGTGTGCGCCGGCATTCACATGTCCGACATCCCATCGTTCCCCTATCGCATTCTTTGGGGCGAACGGCAGATCGTATCGGTTGCAAACCTCACGCGAAAGGACGGCATCGATTTTCTCGCCGCCGCCGCAAAGATCAATATCCAGACACACACGACGGTATTCCCGCTCGTCGAGGCCAATGAAGCGCTCGCCCGCCTGAGGGAGGGCAAGCTGACTGGCGCAGCCGTTTTGCGGCCTTGACTGTCGCGTCTACTGCTCGAGCACGTAAGAGCCCGGCGCCTCATCCGAGGGCGCGCTCTTCTGTCCCGAATCTGCCGCCAAGCAGGTCGGAACGGGCTGACCGGAATGCGCGGCGAGAAATCGCGTCCACTCCGTCCACCATGATCCCTCGTGGGACGGTGCGCGCCTGATCCATTCGTCGGGGCCAATATAGGGATCATGAGCCTTCTTTGTACGCACCTGATAGCTGCGCCCCTCTTGGCCGGGAGGCGCGACAATGCCGGCATTGTGTCCGCCACTCGTCAGAACGTAGGTGATGTCTGCATCGGCAAGGAAGTTGATCTTGTACGTCGACTTCCACGGCGCGACGTGGTCGCGCAACGTGCCGACGACAAACATCGGTATGTGCAGATCGGCGAGCGAGACCGGCCTGCCATTGACCTGATAGCGCCCCTCGGCGAGATCATTGTTGAGGAACAGGCGCCGCAAATAGTCCGAATGCATTTGGTAGGGCATACGCGTGGCATCGGCGTTCCACGACATCAGTTCGCTTGGCGCGGCCCGCTCTCCGATTAGATAGTCCCGCACGACGCGCGACCAAAGCAGGTCATTGGTTCGCAACATCTGGAAGGCCCCGGCCATCTGTGCCGTTGCGAGCAGCCCCTGCCGCCACATCATATCCTCCAGGAACGCGACCTGGCTTTCGTTGATGAACAAGGTGAGCTCGCCGGCTTCCGTGAAATCGGTTTGCGCCGCGAGCAGCGTCACCGTTCGCAGGCAGTCGGGCCGCTCGCGAGCCAGCCTGGCCGCCGCGATCGACAACAGGGTACCGCCAAGGCAATAACCGGCGGCGTGGATCGCCTGTCCAGGCCGAAGCGAGTTGATGGTAGTGATCGCGGCATCCACTCCGAGCTCACGGTAGTCTTCGAGACTGAAATTGCGATACTCGGGTGTTGGGTTCTTCCATGAAATCATGAAGACAGTGAAGCCGCTTTCGACCAGGTAACGGACGAGAGAATTACGCGGCGTCAGGTCGAGAATGTAATACTTCATGATCCATGCAGACGCGATCAGAACGGGTTCGGCACGCACGGTCGACGTCGTCGGGGAATACTGGATGAGCTCGATCAGCTCGTTGCGATAGACGACCTTGCCGGGTGTGATGGCAACGTCCTTACCCACCACATAAGTCTGATCGCTCCTGAGCCTTCCACCAGCGAGCAGGGCCTGCCAATCCTCGACAAAGTTGTGCAGGCCATAGACGAAGTTGCCGCCGCCAGTCTCCATGATCTTGCGCAGAACTTCAGGATTGCTGACGGCGAAATTCGTTGGAGCCACCGTGTCCAGGCCTTGGCGAAGCGCGAAGTCGGCGATCGCCGCGTTCGAATGGGCCAGTCCGTGAATACCGGTCGTCGTCGAATGCCACCATTGCTGGTTCAGCAGGAAAGCCTGGGCCAGGAGATTGAAGGATGGCAGCTCCCAATCGGAGCCTGTGAAACGGCGGTCGTTCTCCAGCGGCCGGATCACGGACCAAGGCTGGAATACCGCATGCCTCGGCAGCATGGCATCGACAAGATCAAACGCATTCTGGATCGCCTGGCCGGCGAGGCTGGCCTGCTTCCCAGGTGAGGCCAGGAGGTGCAGTTGCCAGTCGGCAAAAGCTAGGGCCAGCGCTGCCGGCGAGACGCCGCCGATCAACCGCGCCAGCGCCGCGTGAAAGGATCGATCGATGTCATCGACGGCTGTATCGGAGCTGGACGGCTGCACTGTCGCCTGCGCCTCAATAGCCGTGGGCTCGACGGGGATCCGGTCAGAATTCGAAACAATGGGAATACGGCCGACCGATGCTGGAGGCGACATGGGGAGCTCCTTTGGCCCCCGCAACCTAACCAAGTTGTCCGAGAGCGAATTGAGCTGCGTCAACTTAGAAATTGAGCTGCCTCTTACCTTCCTGGCCTAGTGACCAACAGCTCGGCGAGCCCTTTGATGATCAAGCAGCCTAGCGCGGCCAAGGCTTTGGCCGCTGCCGAGTTCTGGCAAACACCAAAGGACGCCCTCTACCGCGCGCTCGGCTCCGGTCCGAACGGGCTATCGCAGGTCGAAGCGGACCGGCGCCTGGCGATGTTCGGAGCAAACCACGCTGATGCCTCTCAAAGCCGATCGGTCCTGCGCAAGCTTGGGCAACGCGTTTGGAACCCGTTGATTGCGATGCTCCTGGCGGCTGCCCTCGTATCCGGATTAAGCGGCGACGTTGGCAGTTTTGTAATTATCGCAACCGTGCTGTCTCTGTCCATCACACTGGACATTGTTCAGGAACATCGCGCCGAGCTAACGGCCGAAGCGTTGCGCGAATCGGTGGCCATTCGGGCTGACGCCGTCCGCGATGGCAAGGACGTTACGGTACCGGTGACGGCGCTCGTCCCCGGAGACATCGTGAAGCTCCGTGTCGGCGACCTCATACCCGCCGATGGCATCGTCCTTGATGCCCAGGAATTGCAGATCAATGAGGCCTTGATGACGGGTGAGCCGTTTCCTGCTTTCAAAACGGACGCTCCCTGCTCCGCGGCATCGCCGGCGGAGGCGACGAATGCCCTGTTCGCCGGAACTAGTACTGTCGGCGGAAGCGGCAGGATGTTGGTGGTGAAAACCGGAGGCCAGACCCGGTTTGGCGCGATCGCTGCGGCACTGGCTGCCAATGCTCCGCCAACGGCTCTCGAGCAGGGTGTGCACAAGCTTGGACTCCTGATCCTTCGGCTTACGCTCTTTCTGACCCTCTTTGTGTTGTTGGCTCATCTCGTCGCGCAACGGGCCGCGCTGGAGTCCTTCCTGTTCGCGGTCGCACTCGCCGTCGGCCTAACGCCTGAGCTGCTGCCCATGGTGATGACGGTGACGCTCGCCCGCGGCGCGCTACGCATGGCGGACCGAAACGTTATCGTCAAGCGACTGTCCGCAATCCATGATCTGGGTGCCATGGACACGCTTTGCGTGGACAAGACCGGCACGCTGACGGAAGCCAAAATCACGCTCGAAGCGCATGTCGATCCGAAGGGGCGACCTAACGATCGCGTTCTGAGCCTCGCGTACCTCAACAGCACCTTCCAGGCCGGCGTCAGAAGCCCCCTCGATGAGGCAATACTCTCCGCGCGCAACGGCGCCATAGATGGCTGGGTTCGACTCGCGGAAGTGCCGTTCGACTTCGAGCGAAGGTGCCTGTCGGTACTGGTGGCACAGAACGACGAACACATCTTGATCGCAAAAGGCGCTCCGGAATCCATCCTGGCCCGCTGCGTCGCCGTGGGCATCGATGGTCTGGCCCATCCGCTCGACGCCGCTTGGCAGCAAAAAATGAGGGACATCCAGGATCAATATGCCCGCGACGGTCTTCGGCTTCTTGCCGTCGCCGTCAGATCAATCCCGCCCGGGCAGCAGACGATTGCTGTTGGCGACGAGGCGGATCTGACCATGATTGGCTTCTGTGTATTCGCTGATCCACCGAAGCAGGATGCGGCCTCAGCCATTGAAGCCCTTACCTCGCTAGGCATAACAGTGAAAATTCTCTCGGGCGACCACGGCGCAGTGGTCTCTCACGTCGCTCGATCGGTCGGTCTTCAATCGGATCGTATCATGACCGGAGTTGAGATCTCCGGGCTCACAGATGCAGCGCTGGTGGCCCGGGTCGACAATATTGATCTGTTTGCCCGCATCGATCCTGATCAGAAGCGACGGATCATTGCCGCACTCCGCCATCGCCATCACGTGGTCGGCTTCATGGGGGACGGCGTCAACGATGCCCCGGCCATCCACGCGGCCCATGTCGGCATATCCGTCACGGGCGCGACCGAAGTCGCCCGCGCAGCCGCCGACTTGATCCTGCTGGCTCCCGATCTTTCAGTGCTTGCGGCCGGTGTGCGCGAAGGCCGCAGAACATTTGCCAACATCCTGAAGTATGTGCGAATGGGAACGAGCTCTAACTTCGGCAACATGCTTTCCATGGCCTTGGCCTCGATCGTTCTTCCGTTCCTGCCATTGCTGCCGCTGCAGATCCTGCTGAACAACCTGATCTACGACCTCTCCGAAATCGGCATCCCTTTCGATGAAGTCGACCGCGAAGACCTTGCGCAACCGGAAGCCTGGAACATGGCAAGCATCCTTCGTTTCACGATCATCATGGGAATTGTTTCTTCCGTGTTTGACGTGATTACCTTCGCCGTTCTTCTGAAGCTATTCGAAGCGAATGCGGCGCAGTTCCAGACCGGGTGGTTCGTGGAATCAATATCGACGCAGATCCTGGTGATTTTCATAATCAGGTCTCGCCGGATGCCGTGGCGCGCAAACCGTCCCCACACCATCTTGGTCGCGACGTCCTTCGGTGCCCTCATCATGGGCGTAGGACTAGCGCTCGGCCCATGGGGACAACTATTCGGCTTTACCGCTCCTTCTGCGGCACTCGTGGCGACGATATTCGCTATCGCCGTCACTTATCTCGTCTGCGCGGAGATTGCCAAGCGCCTCGCAGTTTCAATTCTGTAAGGCCCGGGAGTTGAACGCACCGTCAAGATTGGTGCGGATCACGCCCTCCCATTGCGGTCGGCTCATCTTGTGAAGCGCCGCGTCACGAACGATCCCGGCATTGTTGACAAGAACGTCGATTGGTCCGAGCGAGGACTCAACGGACTTCACTCCGATAGCGCATGCATCGAAATCACCGATGTCCCATTGATAGGACGCGATGCCCGTTCGGCTCATGAAGGCTTTGGCAGCCTCGGCGCTTCCGGCATAAGTGGCGGCTACCTGGTAACCCGCCGTCTGAAGAGCTTGAGGCACGGCGGCACCAATACCTCTGGTACCGCCCGTCACCAATGCCATCCGCGCCATGTCTAGCACTCCCGCCTGCGGTTAGGACGATATCCGACGCTCATGCGGCCACTTTGACGTGCGTCAAGACTCCCAATGGCGACATGTGCTGCTCTTTGGCGGCAAGATCGGAGCGGGAGGCACGCATGTTCAAAGATCTACTGGTGCATATTCCAACAGAGCGGTCACCGCGACCCGCCATCGATGCGTCCGTTTCCCTGGCGATGAGTGCTGGCGCGCATCTGGATGCACTTGCAACAGGATATGCCTCCACGAACGTGCCATTTGTTGCGGAAGGCGGTGCAGCCATCGCAGCGTCTTTGCAATTCGAGTATGAACGTGCGCTGGAACGCGCCCAAGCAGCACTACGTATTTTCGAGGTTGAGGCGAAGAACGCTCGGATCAATTACGGAAAATACGCACTGAGCGAGACTATCGCCGAGGCCGTTTCGAAAGCAGGGGCAGCGGCGCGCCTCTATGATCTGACGATCGTGTCACAAGGCGATCCGGATTGCGATACCTTCGACAACCAGCTTCCGAAGGAGCTCCTCTTGCAGTCGGGTGGACCCTTGCTGTTCATTCCCTATACTTTCCAGGGCACATTCAAAGCGGCACGCGTCGGCATCTGCTGGGACGGCAGTCGCCTTGCCGCCCGCGCCTTACGGGACGCGATGCCATTCATCACCGAGGCAGACGCTCTGACGACGATCACCCTCAATGCGTCCGAGGTACCGTCCGACGCATCGCCCGAACGCCTTCTGACACACCTCGCGCGGAAGAGCTTGCCGGCAAGGACCGTTTCGCTTCAATCCGACCGTGGCGATCTGCAAGCGAGCATCCTGTCGATCGCTGCGGATGAAAGCCTCGACCTGCTGGTTATGGGCGGTTACGGCCATTCTCGACTTCAAGAAACGGTGTTCGGCGGCGTCACGCAGGAGATGTTCCGCAGCATGACCGTTCCTGTCATGATGTCGCACTGATGGAGCACAATGTGAGGAGAACTGTACGCGCCATTGCAGGCGCCATACTCGCTGCGAATTTGCTCGTCTCCTCAAGCCCAACTGCGGCTTCAAGCGTCGAACAGGGCCGGCGTCTTGCGCTGCTGTATTGTGGAAAGTGCCACTCGACCGACAAGGTCAGCCCCAGCCCTCTCAAGATCGCTCCCCCGTTCAGGACGTTACACGAACGATATCCAATCGAGATGCTGCAGGAGGCCCTAGCCGAGGGCATCGTCACGGGGCATCCGACAATGCCGGAATTTCGTTTCGATGCCGATCAGGTCGGCGATTTCATGGCGTTCCTGAAGACGTTGGAGCAATGAAGGCTCGCGCACGCCACAGAGGCCTGATCGGAATTGGCTCAGCATCTCCGGCCCTACTTGGTGGAGCCTTCGGCGAGTGCTTCACAAGGCATCTCAAGGAAACGAGATTTCTGGAGACCAGTCAAATGACTCTACGGAATTCGTGCTTGGCTCTTGCGATCTTGGCAAGCGTGGGCACATCGGCGACTGCCCAATCGGACTTTGAACCTTCCCCAACTGTCAGACAATATGCGCCCCGCCTGGTCGAAGTCATGAACGCGGCCCAGCTTCAGCATCTGAAACTGTGGTTCGCGGGCAAGTCGAAGAACTGGGAACTTGCTGCGTTCGAATTGCGCCAGTTGACGGATAGTCTGGCCCAAGCTGCCGTATTGTACCCCGGCATTCCCGTAAGCAACGTAACCACGATGAAGGATCCGCTGCTCTCAATCGCAGATGCGATCGACGCTGGGGATGGTCGCAGGTTCACCGCCTCCATGCGCGCACTGACCGATCGCTGCAATGCCTGCCACACCTCGCTGGAACGCAGCTTTATCGCGATAGGCCTGCCGACCGACCAGCCGCCGCCCGCCAATCAGATATTCGCGCCGGCCGAAAAGGCCCCCAAGAAATGACGAGCTAACGCAAACCGGGCACCACAAAGATCGGCCTCGGGGGCCGGATTTCGCCTTAGATATTGTTCACTGCAGCGGCATCCGAAAAAGGCAGTCGCGCTGACAGCACCGGCGTCAACACGACATTGATCATGCTTCTTTCGGATAGATTTGCTCACGGTGAACTTCACGGCCGCTCTCGTCGAGAACGACGATGCGAAGCTCCGCATGCCCTTTCGGATTCTCTCTGCGCACCTTGTCCGCAAGGCTCTTGCTGTGCGCGATGGCAGCGCCATCACTCACAAACTCCAGGCCTGATTTGTCCCGGACGGGCACCCCGTCCTTCATGTCGAAATAGTAGGTGCGCATCGGCTCATTCCCGCGCGGTCCGGCCGTTCGGGTCGGTTAAACTCATTGGCCCGGAAGAAAGGGAGCCGCCGAGCCCAGGGGGACGGATCTCGGCGGCAACGTTGGGACGTAACCTTGGGTCGAGTTACGCAAGACGAAAGCTAACAGCCTCGTTCAGCCCTGACTTGACCTGGATCAAGCGCTGCCCTCAGCGGGACGCAAGCGCGTGAGTGAGGACTTTTGTCATCGCCCGCGCGATAAAATTAAGGTACTCGTCATTCCCGTTCTTTGCGCTCGGCCCACTCAAACACTCGGCGCGCCGTTGACGGCGCCGCGCCTGGCGTCACCATTTCCCTTTCTTGATCGGCATCAAGATCGTTTCCAGACGACGTCCTATGCTGAGACAAACAGGAGGCATCGCCATGATCGGAATTACGTTGACCGCAGATCAGATTTGCAATGCACCGACTGAGGTGCGACGATGGATTGAACATGAGGTCATTGCCGGCCTCCGCATGGCGCCACGAGATGCCGCTTCGTCGCCTCCACGTTCCACCCATCCAGCTGTCTGCAGTGAGGACGAAATCGCAGCGATATTCGGCCAATTGCGGGGAATGCCTGTCGCGCTCAGCGTCCTATTCGAGTTCAGGCAGCCCGGCATCGCCTTCGGAAACCCACCCCTGAAGAGCTTCCGGCTGATGGATATCCTGCACAACACCAAGCTAGAGACCATCGAGCAGGTGATGACCGGCCTCGATGCCATCAACGCCGCCCTTGCTGAACTGCGTGGTG
Source organism: Bradyrhizobium sp. Mp27 (assembly GCF_029953005.1). Lineage (NCBI taxonomy): Bacteria > Pseudomonadati > Pseudomonadota > Alphaproteobacteria > Hyphomicrobiales > Nitrobacteraceae > Bradyrhizobium > Bradyrhizobium sp. Mp27. Next base: position 10,822 of record NZ_JASAUS010000117.1, read on the forward strand.
ATCCAGGCGCTCACTTTTGCGACTTCGACAACGAAGGTCATTGTTTCCTGGCGATCGAAACGCAAGCGAGCATCGCAAAGCTGTGGCACGACATCGTCGTTCGGCAGGAGGCGCCAGCGAGCCGTCGGGAACCGCTGCTGCGCACCGCCGGCTGAACTCGATCTACTCCGAACCCGGCTCAAGGGCCGAGTCACGCGGCAATCATGCGGCGACCGGCTCCCTGCTGGACGTGCCGCGCAGCGAAGCAAACTGATCCGACGTTACCGTTTCATTTGCGATGAGCAGTTCGACACCGGCTTCGAGCTCGGTGCGTCGTCGTAGTAAGATGTCCCTGGCGCAACGATCGCCCTCCTCAATCAGGTTACGCACGGCGAGATCGATCTCGCGGCTTGTCTCTTCCGCAGCCGCAACGACCGCATCCTGCGCCGCAGCGAGGAACGCTTGCGGCTTGGGGGCGTAGGTGCGCTGCCCCACTGTCTCATCCATGCCGTACTTGGTCACCATCTCGATCGCGACTTCGGTCGCACGTTGAAGATCGTCGGCCGCGCCGGTCGAAATGGAACCGTCGAAGATCATGCGCTCCGACGCGCGTCCTCCCATCAGCACAGCAATGCGGTTCTTCAGCTCCTCAACCGTAAGCAAGAACCTGTCCTCGGTCGGGCGCTGGATGGTGTACCCGAGTGCACCGATCCCCCGCGGAATGATCGATACCTTCTGTATAGGGTCGACGCCGGGCAGGCTGGCCGCAACGAGGGCATGGCCCATCTCATGATAGGCAACCCTCCGCCGTTCGTCCTTGCTGAGCACCCTGCTCTTCTTCTCAATCCCGGCCACGATCCGTTCGATCGCCGTAACAAAATCGGTGAACGTGACCTCCGTGCCGCTCCGTCTGGTCGCAGCGATCGCGGCCTCGTTGATGAGATTTGCAAGGTCAGCACCCGTGAACCCGGTCGTAAGGGCCGCCACTTTGTCGAGGTCGACATCCTTGCCCATACGAATCTTGCGGACGTGCACCTTGAGAATGGCAACGCGCCCGATCTTGTCGGGACGGTCAACGAGAACCTGTCGGTCGAATCTGCCCGCCCGCAGCAGCGCGGGATCCAGGATCTCGGGGCGGTTAGTCGCAGCCAGCAAAATGACGCCTGCGCTCGGGTCGAAGCCGTCAAGCTCGGACAAGAGCTGATTGAGGGTCTGCTCCTTCTCGTCGTGGCTCCCGAACGACATCGGTCCGCGGCTACGTCCCAGCGCGTCGAGTTCGTCGACGAAAATGATGCAAGGCGCCGCTTTACGGGCCTGCTCAAACAAGTCCCGAACGCGCGCAGCACCAACCCCAACGAACATCTCGACGAACTCCGAGCCCGAGATCGAGAAGAATGGCACTCCGGCCTCGCCCGCCACGGCGCGGGCAAGCAGGGTCTTTCCCGTCCCCGGCGGGCCCACCAGCAAGATTCCCTTCGGCACACGCGCGCCCAACCGGCCGTAGCTGTTGGGATCCTTGAGGAACGCGACCACTTCCTGCAGCTCGAACTTCGCCTCCTCCACGCCGGCCACGTCCGCGAAGGTGACCTTGATATCCTTCTCGAAATAGACTTTCGCACGAGACTTACCGATCGCCATAAGCCCTCCGAAGCCCTGTCGACCGGTCATGCTACGACCGAGCCAGAACCAGATCACGAAGAAGACGATGACCGGAAAGATCCAGGATATCAATGTTTGCAATGCGCCATTTCCGGGAACGCCAGTAACGCTCACACCTTTGGCTGCGAGCCTTTCGCTCAATGCTATGTCGACCCGCGCTGTAGCGAACGCGGACTTTCCACTCGGAAGAGGCTCTTTCAATCGTCCAGTTATCGTATCGGGTCCGACGGAGACTTCGGCAACCTTATCTTGCGCGAGCAACTGCTCGAACTGGCTATAGGGAATGGCTTCGATTGAATTGTACGTCGACAGAATAAACTGCACGATCACGAGCAGCATGCCGCCCGCGAAAATGATGCTCATCGCTATGGCCTGCTTTCGCGACACTTGATCGGGCCCCAATTGCTCCTCCCATCGACGTCGGCTGTGATGGTAACCCTGGACGGCGCGCTTCGCTTGATTCAGGTCAACACCGGCAGCCGCGAACGATCGCTTAATGACCTTGGCGCAATCGCACAAACTGGTACCCAGCCCTCATTGGCAACGGCAGCAAACCTGAGGCATTCAAATGGCGCACAAGCAGGTCCTGTTCCACTCGGCAGCGCGTGAAAAAGTCTTGCGCGGCGCATCCCTGCTCGCAGATGCCATCCGCGTGACGCTGGGCCCGAAGTCAAAATCGGTCCTGATTCAGAAGGCGTGGGGGATGCCGATCGTCTGCAACGATGGCGTCACCATTGCCAAGGAATTTGATCTCAAGGATGCAGAAGAGAACCTGGGTGCTCAGGTGCTGCGGCAAGCCGCCGAGAAGACCGGCGACGTCGTCGGCGACGGCACCAGCACTTCGACCATCCTTGCCCACGCCATCCTCTCTGACGGGGTTCGTAACGTCGTCGCCGGCGCGAGCGCGATCGACCTGAAGCGCGGCCTCGATCGCGGGACGCAGGCCGCCATCGCCGCTTTGCATGCCATGGCGAAGCCGGTGAAGACCAGGGCGGAAAAGGTACAGGTCGCCACGATTTCAGCGCACAACGACGTCTCCATCGGCGAACTGGTGGCAGATGCTATCGAAAAAGTCGGCGGCGAAGGCGTGATATCGGTCGAGGAATCCAAGACGACCGAGACCCTTTTGGACGTCGTCGAAGGAATGAAATTCAATCGCGGCTTTCTGTCGCCCTATTTCGTTACGGATGCTGACCGGATGGAAGCAGTGCTGCAGGACCCCTATGTGCTGCTATGCGATCACAAGATCGGCGCTCTACGCGATCTGGTTCCTCTGCTCGAGCAGGTCGCCAAAAGCGGCCGCCCACTTCTGATCATCGCCGAGGATATCGAGGGCGAAGCCCTTGCCACCCTCATCGTCAATCAACTTCGCGGCGTGCTAAAAGCCTGCGCCGTCAAGGCACCTGGCTTTGGCGATCGGCGCAAGGCCATGCTGGAGGACATTGCAATACTCACGGGAGCGCAGGTAATCTCCGAGGAGATCGGCCTGAAACTGGAAAGCTCTACGCCGCAACAGCTCGGTCGCGCCGCGCGCGTGGTCGCCGACAAGGAGAATACCACGCTGATCGGCAGCGGTGGCGATCGCGCCCGGGTCGAGGCTCGGCTGGCGCAACTTCGCGTCGAGATCGAGAAGACGACCAGCGACTATGATCGCGAGAAGCTCGAGGAGCGCCTCGCCAAGCTGTCGGGCGGCGTCGCCGTGATCCGGGTGGGAGCACCGACCGAAGCCGAGATGAAAGCGAAGAAGGAAGCGCTGGACGATGCGATCAGCTCGACGAAGGCTGCGGTCGCGGAAGGCATTGTGCCGGGCGGCGGCCTTGCACTGCTTCGGGCTGTCGCCGCTGTGGCCAAAGAAGAGGCCGCCTGCGAGGGCGACGAACGAACGGGCGTACAGATCCTGAGGCGCGCGCTCGAAGCCCCAGCCCGGCAGATCGCCGAAAATTCCGCGACCGACGGCGGCGTCGTGGTTGCACGAATGCTCGACAGCGAAGGCAATTTTGGCTTCGATGCGGCCCGGAAGGTCTATGTCGACCTGGTGGAGGCCGGCATCGTCGACCCGGTGAAGGTCGTGCGGACCGCGCTCGAAAACGCGGTTTCGGTCGCAAGCGTGCTTCTTCTGACAGAGGCGACAATGACGGAAATCCCGGAGCCAAAGCGCGAGCGGATGCCCGAGCCCGACATGGCGATGTAGCTGCAGAGCCGCGAACTCTAGGACTCAGGCCCATCGCCAATCTTCGGCTCGGGCAGATCGTGGCGTAGGAAGCAGGGATGCCTTATCGGTCAAACGAAGACCTTCCCGCGGGCGTACGACACCACTTGCCGCCTCATGCCCTGAACATCTACCGGGAAGCCTTCAATCATTCGTTTATCTCGCATGTCGGGGACCTCCGGCAGGAAGAGATCGCACATCGAACGGCTTGGGCCGCCGTGAAGCGCTCCTACGTGAAACTTGGCGACCATTGGGTACCAAGAGAATCGGAAGCATAACCGATGTGCGCTCGACGTCGGGAAGCGTCCGGCTTCCTGCCTCATTTGCTCGGATGGACGCTCGTCAACGACCTCGCACCGCATCGGACAGGCACAACTCGCACCCCATTTCATCGCCTCCAAGATCACAAAAGCTTCGAGGCATCGTTTTCGAGTTGAGCGAAATCAAGCCCGGCTCGATGGCCGAGACTATTCTTTCCGGCGACCGAGATGGTCCAACCTCCAAGGAGACATGATCATGGCAACCGAGACAAACTTGCCCGTCACAAAATCGTCCACTACGCCCGCGACCGCTGGTGAGACGTGGCGGCCGTTTCAAACGTTGAGAAACGAAATCGACCAGATCTTCGACGATTTCGGCAGCGGCTTCTGGAATCGACCGTTCCGATCGCTCGCGCGGCTCGAACGCGACCTTTCCAAGTCGATCGCTGCGCCGGCCGTCGACATCGCTGAAAGCGACAAGGCGTACGAGATCACGGCTGAGCTGCCTGGCCTCGACGAAAAGAACATTAACATCACGGTCGCAAACGGCGCCCTCACTATCAAGGGCGAGAAGCGGGAAGAGACCGAGGAAAAGAAGAAGGACTACTACGTCTCCGAGCGCCGTTACGGAACTTTCGAGCGCTATTTTACCCTGCCGGACGGTGTCAACGCTGACAAGATCGAGGCCACCTTCAAGAACGGCGTTCTCAAGGTCACGCTCCCGAAGACGGAAGAAGCGCAGAAGCCGGCCAAGACGATCAACGTGAAAGCGGCCTGACGATCTTCGCCGGCGCGAGGCTGCACTAATCGCAGCCTCGCGCTGACGCAGGATTCTCATTATCTACTTTCGGAGGGCACAAAATGCACGCAATTCATGTCATGACGAGAGACGTCGTCGCCGTAACGCCGCACACGACAATCGAAGAAGCCGCGAAGATCATGCTTCAGATGCATATCAGTGGGCTGCCTGTCATCGACGATGCTGGCAATCTCGTCGGCGTCGTCTCGGAGAGCGATTTTCTCCGCCGCAGCGAGATCGGAACTGGACGCCGCCACGCGGCCTGGTTGAAATTTTTCATGGGACCAAGGCGGGCGGCCGCGGAGTTCATTCACGAGCGCGGCCGAAAAGTCGAGGACGTCATGACGCGGGAGGTCATCACTGTCCAGGAGGAGACGTCCTTGGCGGAGATCGTCGCTCTGATGGAGAAGCACGACATTAAGCGACTTCCCGTGATGCGCGGCAAGAGTACGATTGGGATCGTGACGAGAAACAATCTCCTGCAAGCGATGGCAGGTCTCGCGCACGAAATCCCGGACCCGACGGCTGACGATGAGCACATTTGCCAGCGCGTTATGCGTGCTGTGGAAGCCACCGACTGGCGGCCCATCGGTTTCAGGGTGACTTGCCGCCGAGGGGTCGTGCATCTGCACGGCCTCATCACGACCGGTGAGGCTCGGCGCGCGACGATCATTGCCGCCGAGAACACCAATGGCGTCAAGGAAGTTCACGATCATCTCTGCTTCGTTGATTCCTACTCCGGCTATTATGTCGAGCCCCCGAAGACATGAAGGCGGCGGGCTGAGAATCCTCAGATCGGAGCAATCATGCTTGGATGGATCGTCCGCATAATATTTGTCATAGCAGCGCCGATCACGGCGCTGTTCGTTGCGCGCGACGCGTTAACCTTCGGCTTAATTCAGACCTTTGTTGCGATGCTCCTCGTCACGGCCCTGGTCGGGTTGATCGCCGCCTATTCCGGACGCAAACGCGCTCTTCATTGAATACGTTGGCTTATGGGTAAACTTCACCGCGATTGCGACGGGCCTCAGAACGAGGACAGCAGCAACTCCGCGACGTGACGGCTCTCGCGATGATGCTGAGGAGCACTCACTTCCTATTGGGCAGCAACAAAGAGCCTCTCGACCGCTTCCACCGGTGCCGCAAGAGCAAGTCCGTCTCTTCGCGCAACGATCACACCGATCAGCCTACCTTGTAGATTCACGAGCGCGCCTCCCGAGCTTCCCTGGCCCACAAGCAAGTCTGATTGAACCAGACTGCTATTACCGGTTCCTGGACAGGAACGTTGCAGCCCCAAAACGATGCCGAATGTCACGCTCTGTCCCCAACCGTGGGGATCACCGATGGCCAGAACTGGCTCTCCCACGTCAAGCGCGCCGGGCTTCTCCAGATCCAGCGCACGAAGGTTGCCGGCTTCGATCCGAAGTAGCGCAACGTCATCTCGATCGGATCGGACAAGCACGACGGCGTCCAGTGCTCGTCCATCTTGGAGCACCGCTTTTACAGTCGTTGCGTTTGCGACCAGGTGATTTGCGGTCACGACCAGGCCTGCCAGGGCATCCACGATGATGCCCGCTCCCTGCCACTCTTGACGCGTGGGAGGATCTGTGAATCCAGCTTCCGGGTCGAATATTCGCGACTTTGACTGCACGCCCCAGCCTCGTATCCGCACCACGGCCGGCGCGACGCGCTTCACCAGGAGAGCAAGCCTCGCCGTCGGGTAAGTCTCGCCTTGATCTCTATGAAAGTCGTTGCCCCAACAGGCACCCGCCCCGAGGACAAGCGCCAGACTCCACGCCGAGACGCCTATCCATCTTAGACATCGGCAAAAGATGATGCATGGCATAGGACGCCCGTCCGATGATCAGAGTAACATTGCCTAAAGAGCGTAACGATCTGGATCTGGGACGGTTTGAGGATTCTCAAATTTTGTCTCGCCATCCTCGCAGATCTCCGGGTGAACGTTGGATGGCCGCGAGCGGCGCCGCCTCTCTTCCCGGCCTACGGATTCTTCCTTAGGTGAAGCCCCCGAATTTCGGCTGTTCGGCCGATGCTCTAGAACGATTTCACCAGCACGCATCTGGCTCGTTGACAAAGGGGCCTGCAATGAACCACTCGATTTACTCGGCTGACAGGGCAACGCACCTGAAGGTGGTCATCTCTGTGCTGCTCGCCGGCATCGCCATCGTGGCGATCACACTAACCGCCCGCCTGACCCATCCGGAAATAGACGTGCAGAAGGCGACGGCCCAGACTGTCTACGAAGCCCGTTCAAACCATGCTCGTACAACGTGAGAGGCATCCGATTTAGATCGCCTGGAGGATCGTGAGATGACTAGCGAAGCAATCAAAGCGCTGATGATGTTGGCGCTGTATGGCGTGCTCGAGATCACGCTCTTCTATTCGTCGATTGAGCAGCTTGCCATGCGCTCCGCCCGCGATCGCCGAGCGGAAACCAGTCGAGCACCGGAAGGCTAATGCCTGCGCTCGTAAAGGCGCGGCGTTCGCTCCGGATTGCGGCCATTGTGATTCATCGGCCATCTGTCGCTGTGTCTACGCTGACTGTCTGCGAGGCATGAATGAATCGTAGATCTCTGCTTTTCGGAACGGTTGCCATGTACGCAGCCCGCATGCCAATGGCCCGCGCCTCACAGCCCTCGACCTACGAGGAGGCCGTGCAACTTGTGTGGCGTCCGCTCGACCCGGCGCGCGGAGCTCGCGAGCTCGTGCGCGCAGCGACGCTGGCCGCGAACAGCCACAACACGCAGCCTTGGCGGTTCATCCTCTCCGACAACGTCATCACCATCCGTCCGGACCTCGTCCGTCGCTGCCCCGTGGTCGATCCCGACGACCATCACCTTTTTGCTTCACTTGGCTGCGCAGCTGAGAACATCGTGCAGGCTGCCCCGATGCTCGGTTTGAACGCCAATGTTGCAGTCGATACCGCCAATCCGGGCTCGGCCTCCATCGCTCTCGACCGCACTGCGCCGTCGCGCCACGCGCTCGCAGATGCGATCACCGAGCGCCAATGCACGCGCGCCAAGTATGATGGCCGTGCCGTGAGCTCGGAGGACCTACGCACGATCGAGACTGCCGGCGCGCTAAGTGGCGTCGAGTGTTTCATTGTGACCGAGCGACCGCGCATGGAGGCAATTCTCGACTACATTATTCAGGGCAACACGATGCAGATGCGCGATCCCGCGTTCATGGCAGAGCTCATCTCCTGGATCCGCTTCAATGATTCCATGGCGATCGAGCAATTGGACGGGCTTGCCGTGCGGAGCTCCGGCAATCCGGCGCTGCCGGCTTGGCTCGCGCGTCGCCTCCTGAAGTTCGCGCTGACCGAGAAGGGAGAGAATGACAAGTATGCCGAGGATGTTCGCTCGTCAGCGGGCATTGCCGTCTTCGTCAGTCCGCGTAACGACAAGGCTGGCTGGGTCGCTGCCGGACGCGCCTATCAGCGTTTCGCGCTGCAAGCGACGATGCTCGGGATTCGAAATGCTCTTCTCAATCAGCCGATCGAGGTCTCTTCCCTGCGTCCGCAGATTGCAGACTATCTGGGGCTTGGCGTCCGGCGCCCGGATCTGATGGTGCGATTTGGTCGCGGCGCATCACTGCCCCCCTCACTGCGTCGACCGGTGACTGCTGTGATTGATCCCTCCTGAAGCCCGAGCGAAACCTTACTTGGGTTCATACTGGTTGCCCTCATTCGTGCGGGCGCTTTGGTCTATCGACCGCTTGTTTCGAAGTCCCCAATCACGTGAAGCCGAGATTGCGGACCAGCATATAGATCGCCACCGCGAATATCAGGGCCGCGAATACGGCATTCAATGCACCTTTGCGCGCGGCGAGCGAGCTTGCCGAGCCGGCGCCGAGCATCCCGCCAACAACTCCGCCGGAGATAAACAACGCAGCGAGATACCAATCCACCAAACCGGACAGGGCGTAGTTGACCGCCGTCGTCAGGCCGAAGGCGGTCACCGCCACAAGGGAGGAACCGACCGCATAGAGGATTGGCATGCCAGTGGCCGCAATCAGCGCCGGTACGATCAGAAAGCCGCCGCCGATCCCAAAGAAGCCGGACAAGGCTCCCGTGAGACCCCCCAGGGCGAAGAGTTTCGGCAGATTCTCTCGGTTAAGCCGGACCGATGGCTCGCCCGCGCCGGCGCGGCCCTTCAGCATCAGCGCGCCCACCGCCATCATGACGATAGCGAACAAAGCCAGCAACTTCTGTCCTTCGATGACCTTGCCGAGGGTAGAGCCGAGAAAGGCGCCGGCCATGCCTGCGAGCGCGAACACAGAGGCGCAACGCCACTTCACGTTACCAGCCCGAGCGTGGTTGACGAGGTTCACTGCAGCGTTCGCCGCAACTGCGATCGCACTAGTGCCGATCGCCACATGCGGATCCGACACGCCGACCAGATAGACGAGGAGCGGCACGGCCAAAATTGAGCCGCCACCTCCGACCAGCCCCAGCGAAAATCCGACCAACGAGCCGGAGGCGAGACCGAGCGCACCTTGGGTCAACGCCAGCATAGTGGACGACTCCTGATTTTAAGCTCCGCTCACGCGGCCCGCGCGGGCGAGCCGTACACGCTACGGTTCCAGGGCGCGCGCATGAGAATACGGGCCATGCCGCAAAAGCCGGTGACACCGGCTATGATCAGCCCGGCGCCGACGAAGGCCGGCACCGCGAAGAACCACGGCGACACGAAGAGGCCGAGGAGCGTACCCGTGACAGCAAGACTGCCGGCGCCGATCTGCACCTGGCGCTGAAGCTCCAGCGGCTGGCGCCGGTCGGTCACGACCGGCAGGCCAGCCTTGCGCCAGGCGTCGAGCCCGCCTTCGACGATGAAGGCTTCACAGGCGTCGCCGAGCTTCCGGGCGAGCCGCGGCGCGTTGGTCTGAGTGCGGGCGCCGCTTTTACAGTGGAAGATGACCGGCTTGCCTTGATGCACGGCGAGGTCGATCTCGTCGAGCTTCGACAGGGGGAGATGCCGCGCGCCTGGGATCTTCTCGCGGGCGTGCTCATCGACTTCGCGGATGTCGATCAGGAGGGCGCCGCTGTCGAGAAGGCGGCGCGCTTCGGCTGGCTTGATTGCGGGTAGTGACATGATTAGCTCCTCTACTTTCCTGAATTAGTTCTTCGCCTTGGTGGGCTTGCAAAACAGCCTGTGCAGCGTGGCAAAGAGTTGCTCGATGCGCGGATCGGCGATGCGGTACCAGAGTGTCTGGCTTTCGCGCCGAAAGGTGACGAGGCCCTCCTCGCGCATCCTTGCGAGATGCTGCGACAGTGCCGATTGCGACAGACCCACGGCTTCCGCGAGCGCATTCACGTTGCTCTCGCCGCATTCGACGAGTTGGCACAGGATCATCAGTCGACGCTCGTTGGCGAGCGCGCGCAGAATGCCGGCAACTTCAACCGCCTGCTTTTCAAAAGCCTCCAGATCGAATGCTGGGGAGGCCATCGGCCGCATCCTTATTTTAGATATTGCTTATTTAGCTGTTGCTAATATATATGTCAAGATCAACCGACAGGTGGATCCAGGAGGTTCAGGCCATGTCAGGACAACCCATCATCCAAGCGTTCTTCGACGAACCCACCAACACGGTGAGCTATCTGGTTGCCGATCCGGCGACCAGGAGGGCCGCCATCATTGACCCGGTATTCGATTACGACCACAACTCGGGTGAGGTGGATACGCGCTCGGTCGAGGCGATGCTGAAGGCTGCAAGAGATGCAGGCAACACCATCGACTGGGCGCTCGAGACGCATGCCCATGCCGACCACCTCTCGGGCGCCCCTTTCATCAAGGCCACGACCGGCGCGCAAATCGGCATCGGCGAGCACATCAAGGACGTGCAGCGCATCTTCCGACCAATATTCAACGCCACGGACCTGAAGACCGATGGCAGCGACTTCGACCACCTGTTCCGGGACGGCGAGCGCTTCAAGGTCGGCGAACTTGAGGCGGAGGTGATCTATACGCCCGGGCACACGCCGGCCGACATCTCTTACAAGATCGGGAATGCCGTGTTCGTCGGCGACACGCTGTTCATGCCGGACTACGGCACGGCACGCGCCGACTTTCCCGGCGGCGACGCGCACAAGCTCTACCGGTCAATCAAGCGAATCCTGGCAATGCCGCCCGAGACGCGGCTGTTCATGTGTCATGACTACAAGGCTCCCGGCCGCGACACCTACGCCTGGGAGACAACGGTGCGCGAAGAACGCGAGAAGAATGTTCAAGTCAAGGAAGGCGTCACCGAGGATGAGTTTGTGGCCATGCGCCAGGCATGCGATGCCACGCTCTCAGCGCCCAGGCTGCTGCTGCCTTCCATCCAGGTCAACATCCGCGCCGGCAAATTTCCGCCTGCCGAAGCCAACGGAGTACGCTATCTCACCATTCCCGTGACGCTGAAAGGAGGAGCGGAGACCTGCGTTTGAGGCAGGCCAGGGACGGGCACTGAAGCAAGATTGCAGAACGCTACCGCTCACCGTGAGGAGGCTGACGCCAGCCTCTGATCACCGCCAGCGAGCAAAGCGGCTGATACAATTCCACTCACGAGCAGCACCCAGTCCTGCGGCACACGCAGCAGGATTGCCGCGCTGCCGCCGATGAGCGACCAGAGGATAGGAATAATCAGCAGCAGGCGGGGAATCGGCCGGATTGTGAGCAGCAACATCCCGAACGTGAAGATCGTGACGGGGCATGGCGTTACACCGAACGCAGGCAGTTCCGCAAGGTCATGACCGACCGCCACTCCAAGAAGCCAGTAGATGGCAGCCGCATAGAGAACGAATGCAATGCCAATCCACGCCGCCGGACCGTTGCTCCGGCCGAAAGTCATTCGACCCTGTATGACACCAACGTATCCAAACGCCATGGCCTGAACTGCGAACAGCGCACCGAATGCATAGGCCATTTTGTTGATGGGCGCGAAAAATATCAAATGATAGATGAGCCCCGTCCACGCCCACATCGCAGCAAGGACACCGGCGATGATCTCATCGGATCGCTTGCACCTGCGGAATACCAGTGCGAACGCCAAGCCCCCTATCATCAAGGCAACGATCTGCGCCGGCCAGATCGCTCTGTTGTAGCTCGCGAAGACCCCGAAAAATTGCTCGACAGAGAAAGGCAGCATATCACTGCTCCGCTGGCGATCTAACGTTAGCTGCTTCCGATGCCCGTCATTTGACGCGGATCAAGTCGGAAGTGCCCCCACTCACCTGCCGCGTACCTGGAGACAGTACGAGCGCATCGGCCTCACTGAGGCAGCCGCATCGCCGGCGCCCCACGACCTCTCCGTGCTTGAGGACCGGCGATGGATTGATCTGTCGCAAATCGGGGCTCCTGGGCGAGCCCTATCCTCGCTTCACCGCGACAAAGAAGTCTTCATCGATGAACGTCATTCCACCCGGCCGCGCCCAGCTCAGATCCCGCCGTGTCAATCTCGACACCGGCCGGGAAAGCGTCGTCGTGATCTCCCGCCGGTCAACGGCGCTCCGGCCGGACCTGTTTCGAGGCTTTTCCAGGGTCGAGCTGCGCAGCGGCTCGAAGACGCAACTGGCGACGGTGCTTCTCACCGATGATGACGGCCTGGTCGGGCCCGACCAGCTTGGCATGGCGGAGCCGGCGTTTCGGCGCTTTGGACAGCCGGCAGGCACCTACATTGCAGTTACCCCTGCTCCCTCCCCGCCAAGCTTGGACGCGGTTCGCGCCAAGATTCAGGGCAAGACACTTGAAGCTCCCGAGATCGGCGCAATTGTCGACGATCTCGTGCATTACCGCTATTCGGACATGGAAATCGCTGCATTCCTCGTCAGCTCCGCAAATTTCATGACATCCGGGGAGTTGATCGCGCTCACAGAGGCCATGGCCAGAGCCGGGACGCAGCTCAGATGGAATACGAAGACTGTCGTCGACAAGCATTGCATTGGCGGCATTCCCGGCAATCGCACGTCGATGATCGTGGTGCCGATTGTAGCCGCACACGGGCTGACAATCCCGAAGACGTCGTCACGCGCAATCACGTCGCCAGCCGGAACGGCCGACACCATGGAGGTGCTGGCCCGGGTCGACCTCAGCGTCGAAGCTATGAAAGAGGTCGTCGCGTCGTGCAATGGCTGTCTTGCATGGGGCGGACACGTCAACCTGTCTCCGGCAGACGACATCCTGATCGGCGTCGAGCGACCACTGGCGCTGGATACGCACGAACAGATGGTTGCATCCATCATGTCGAAGAAGCTGGCCGCCGGCTCGACGCATCTTCTCATCGACCTTCCGGTGGGGCCTAACGCCAAGCTTACGACCGCATCGCAGGCCATGCGGCTCCGCAAGCTGTTTCAGTTCGTCGGCGATCGGTTTGGCCTCGAAGTGGAGGTCGTGACCACCGATGGACGGCAGCCCATCGGCAGTGGCATCGGCCCGGCGCTTGAGGCACAGGACGTGATGGCAGTGCTCGCCAATGAGCCCCAGGCCCCGCGCGATCTTCGTGAGAAGTCGTTGCGCCTGGCCGCCCACCTTCTGGAACACGACCCTGACTTGCGCGGTGGCACAGGCTATGCACGCGCAAGCGAGCTCCTGGAGAGCGGGGCGGCGCTTCGACAGATGGAAAAGATCATTGAGGCCCAGGGCCCCGCGCCCTCCGCCAGCGAAATCGGTAGCCTTACCCTCGACATTCACGCCGCAAGCGATGGTGTCGTCTCCGCGATCGATTGCTTGCGGCTCAACCGGCTGGCACGAACGGCAGGCGCCCCGCTCGACAAGGGCGCCGGCATCAAGTTGTTCAAGAAGATCGGAAATCGGGTCGAGCAAGGCGAGCCGCTCTACCGCATTCACGCCTTCGAGCCGTCGGGGTTTGACCTTGCCGTCGGCATGGCCCAGCAAGACTCCGCTTACCGGGTCGAACCGCAGACCGGGGCAGCACCATGATCCCGAGTGCAGTTCAATGGCTGCCCACTTCCACCCATTTCGGGCCTCGGCTTGCTGAAACTCTGGGTATTGTCGGCCATGAAATCATCTTGCATCGATTTCCCGATGGCGAGCTGCGGGCAACCGTCGGCCCAGCGGCAACCACCACGATAGTCTGTTGCTCGCTCAATCAGCCCAATGAAAAGCTGATTGCGCTGTTGTTTGCTGCAGAAGCCTTGCGGCGCGATGGAGCCAAGCGGCTCGTGCTCGTTTCGCCTTATCTCGGCTACATGCGCCAGGACGCAGCGTTCCATCCCGGCGAGGCGATCAGTCAGCGCGCAATCGGTACCCTTCTGGCGAACACCTTCGATTGCGTCATCACGTTTGATGCCCATCTCCATCGGACGCCCAATCTCGCCGGCGTCTTTCCTGGCATTGAAGCGCACAACCTGTCGGCGGCTCCTGCGATCGAAGCTGTGCTTCGTGCCGACACAGTCGCGCCCACGACGGTCGTGGTCGGCCCCGATGAGGAGTCGCGATCTTGGGTGGCCGACATTGCCAGCCGTCTCGGACTTTCGTACAGCGTGGCGCGAAAAGTACGCCGGACTGATCAATCGGTGCAGATCGCATTCCCGGACACGACGCTGTTCGCCGGGCGTCCCGTGCTCTTCATCGACGACATCGTGTCGTCCGGTGGGACCCTTACCGCCTGCGCGGAAGCTCTTGCCGCGTCAGGAGCCTCTTCTATCGAGGCCATTATCGTTCATGCACTATTTCCGCCGGCGTTTATGACAGAGTTCGGTCGCGCCGGCATTCGTTCCGTCCGATCCACCAACAGTGTGCCACATCCAACCAACGCCATCCGCCTCGACGATCTTCTCGCCCGCGCGTTGCGGCGGGAGTTGTTGGCATGCCGGAGACTGGGAGCCCCCCGTGAGCGTCACCATCCAGTTTTGCGGCGCCGCCCGCACCGTTACCGGCTCCTGCTATCTCTTTGTTACGCCGAAAGGACAATTCCTGGTCGATTGCGGGTTGTTTCAGGGACCGAAAACGTTGAAAGCGCTGAACTACGGTGCGTTCCCGTTCCGCCCGGCGGATGTCGACGCCGTTTTGCTGACGCACGCCCACATCGACCACAGCGGGCTCCTGCCGAAGCTCAAGCGTGAAGGCTTTTCAGGCCCGATCCTGGCGACGCGCGGCACCATCGACCTCTGCTCCTACATGCTTCCCGACGCAGGCAACATCCAGGAAACGGAGGTTGCCGCCCTGAACCGCCGAAACGCCGCCCGAGG